>CAJBHN010001235.1 GCA_903952805.1 uncultured Myxococcales bacterium
CACGCCGCGCTGCGCGGCATGGACCTCGCTGTCCTCGAATACGGCGTCAAGGCCTGCCTGCTGTTCTGCCTCGCTCGCGAATTCAGCTACGAGCTCAACGAGATCATTCTCGAGAAAGCCATCAAGTACCAAAGCCGCGGCGTCCTTGGGATCGACCTCGCCGGCCCCGAAAGCAACAACCTCGAGCTGCGCATCAAAGATGCCCAGCGGTACGAGAAGCTCTTCGCCCGCGCCCGGGCTGCTGGCTTGAAGACCACGGTGCACACCGGTGAGACCAGCCACACGTCGGGCGAGGGCGTCCTCGCCGTCCTGCGGCACCTCAAACCCCACCGGATCGGCCACGGCATCCGCGCCGCCTACAACGACGAAGCCCTCGACCGCCTCGCCGACAGCGGCGTGGTGTTGGAGCTCTGTCCGTCGTCGAATCTGGCGACCAAGGCCGTCAAGGACATCAAGGAATTCGGCTTTGTCGTCGGCAAGTTCAAGGAACGCAAGATTCCCTTCACCATCAACACCGACGGGCCCTACCTGCTCGATACGTCGCTGGCGAAGGAGTGCACGATGCTGATGGACGAAGGCATCTTGACCCCCGCCGAACTCGCCCATTCCTTCGACGTGGCCCGGGCAGCCTCGTTCATCCCGGCCTGAAGCTCGACGAGGACGTCACCAGCCTGCAGGGATGCGTCCGTGCAGGCAGGTGATGGTGTGGTTGGCCGACCACGACGACGGCAGCAACGCGCCTCGCGCATCGGTACCTTCGGTGGTGGACCACGTCGGTGGCGACGACGACGTCACCGTATGCAGCCCCGACTGCAGGGGGCCAATGATGTGGGTGTGCCCGGCAATGCGGCAGCCAAAGCGCCTGGCGCAACTGGACGCGAACTCTTGGCCGACGACGCCAGCGAACGCCCCACAGGTCCGAAACCAGACGAGGGCCTGGGGACCGCTCAGCCGTGCCACGAAGGCGTCGACGTCGTCAGCGAGCGCATGGTCGGGCCGAAAGGTTTGGCTCGTCAGGACGTCGCCACCGACAAAGACGCGGCCGGGGAGGCCGTGGCCCCAGTACTGGACTTCATCGATGACGTCGTTGGGCTCAACGCTGCCCAACCACGCGAGCGCATCTTGCCAGCAGGTCGCACCAAAGGCAGTGCTGACGCGCGTGGCGGATGGGTAGTGCCGGTACAAGCGGGCCCCGACCTGCCACGAGGCAGTCAGCCCTGGCTGCAGCCAGGACGCTCCGTGCCCGGTGACGTCGTGGACGACGAGGCGCAAGCCCAAGGTACCACTCCTGACGGCGAGACCTATTTGGGCTGAACGATGACGGTGACCCCACCGCTCTGCAGTGAGGTGAACAAGAAGTACCCGCCGACGCCGGCCCCGGCCAGCAACACCAGCGCGCCACCAATGGCACCGCCGACGATGAGACCGGTGGGGGCCCCTTCGGACTCACCGGGTTCTTCGACGTCCTGGACCGAGCGACGCGGCATGACTGCGGCGGGGACCGGCACGGGCGCCTCGTCGACCACCGGCTGCGTCTCGGGCACCCTGGCGCGCGCGGGCAGGTCGTCGTCGACGACCTCGCGGACGTGGACGGGCTGCGTGGGCCCCACGGCCTCTGGCACACGAGATGGAGGTTCGTCGTCGTCGTCCTCATCCTCGTCGTCGTCGTCGTCGCCCTCCGGCATGACGTCTTTGGACACCGCTGGGGGCGGTGGGGCCTTCTTGGGCGGCGGGACGGCGGGGAGGGGATCACCGGTGAGGATGTCGTCCTCGGCTTTTGGGGGCGGCTTTTTCGGCTTGGGTTTCTCCGCCGGCTTTTCTGGCGCCTTCTTGGGCGGGTCCTTCTTGGGGGATGGCTTCTTTTTCTGCTCAATGATGTCGACATCGCCGTCGGGCATGTCGTCGTCGTCCTGGGCCAGGACGGCTGGAGGAGCCAGCAAGCCGAAGGAGAGGACCGCAGCCAGCGAGCTGGTCAGCATGGATGGCTTCATTGGAACCCCGCGGCCTGCGGTGGCGTCTTGATGTCGGCGAAGACCTCGCCGGTATCGATGACGCGATTGTCGGCGTAGCCGCCCACGAGGACGACGGTGCCATCACCGACCGCAGTGGCGGTCAGCCCTGCCCGCGGCTCCCGCAAGGTGCGTGGCTGGCCGTTGACGGTGATGGCCAGCATCTGCAGCGACGCTTCGTCGAAGAGTTGAAGATCGGACGTCGCCGTCCAGTCCAGGTTGTTCAAGTTGGCGGGCACACTGAAGCCACCGACGACGACGGCGGAGGCCTGGTCAGGCAACGGGGCGGCGGAGCCAAAGATGCGACCACCAGCCATGGACATGGGCGGGGTAAGGCCGCCGTTGGCGCCAGACGTGATGTCGAAGACGTAGGCGCGGGCGGCAAGGTTGTTGTTGGCGTCGTCGACCGCGGAGAAGGTGCCGTCGGCCCGACGGAACAATCCGCCCGCCGCGAGGAAGCGGAAATCAAGGTAGCGCGTGCCGGCCGCGAAGAACACGTTGCGGGTGGGCTGCATGCCCGCAACGGACAGGAGTTCGAACGACGGCGCGCCGCCGGGCAGGTGCTCCATCTGGTAGCCCTCGCCAGCGCTGTCGACGCTACCGCCCCAGATGAAAACGCCCTCGGGGTCGATGGTGAAGATCATGTGACCTGCGCGGGGCCTGGCCATGGGCGGACCGGCCACGCACGCGAGGGAGCCGCCGCTGCACAGCGTGGTCGACGCCATGGCGTTGCCGAGGTTGTTGGGTCCGCCCTGGGCTGGGCCGGGAACGCCGCCGGTGATAAGGACTTGACCCGTCAGGGTGGTGATGGCTGCCGCGAAAACGCGGGCGCCAGCAGGGTCTGCCCCAGCAGGACTGAAGAGCGCGGTACGGGGGTCGTACACCTCGATGGTGTTCAGCGGGCGCGTGGGTTCGATGGGAAACGGGTAGAGGGCGTCATCAACGCCACGGAGAAACGCTTCACTGGTTCCGCCGGCGATGACGACGCGGCCATCGGGGAGCGACGCCGCGGTGTGAAACATGCGGGGCCCCGTCAACGAGCCGACCTCGGTGAACGCGCCCGTCTTTGGATCATAGACGGTGGCGCTGGCCGTCGCCGTGGCCTTGAGGCAGTCACTCAGACAGGTGCTGCTGGCGTCAGAGATCGTACCTGCACCTCCAACGACGAGGATGGTGCCGTTTTGGAGCAGCGTGGCCGTGTGGAAGGCCCGCGCCCCAGCGACACTGCGAGCACACGAAACGTCGGCAACGGCAGCCATGACGACGTCGATGGTTGGAGCATCTCCAGCCACAACGGCCGTTGGCGCTGAAATACCGCGCCAGGTTGCCTGCCCCGACGCAACCCCGAACAACGCGAAGACACGATCATCGCCGGGAGGGACGTTTTCGAGCGTCACCGCGCCGACGCCGGACCCGCTGACGGACGCAGCGATGCCCGGGCCGGCAACCGTGGCAATGAACTCCTGAACGTCCGCGCCGAACTCGCCGCGAGACAACACCGCGGCGTCGGTGGGACAAGGTCCACTGAGGGGTAAATGAAGGTGGTGGGTCACCACCTCGGGGGACGAAACGCTGCAGCCGGTGACAGCCACCAAGACCGCGATCACCGCCGAGGCGATGGGAGCGTGTGGTACCCGAAGGCGGTCGTAGAATCTCATCCAGACCATGAATGTGGCGTCGCATATGCGACAGCCATCGACAACGGGGTTCGCCATGAGGCCGTACCAACGTCCTGGCGGGCGCTTCGATCTCTGGCCGCAACAAGACGGGCTCTTCGGCCAGCACCACCGTGGCCGGCGCCACCGACCGAAACCACTACACCAACTCAAATCCTCAAAAAACACACAAACTGGCGACTTCCTCGGCCAGGGTCAGCATGGCCAACAATCTGGCCTGCAACCACTCGGCGAGGTTGAAGTCCGGCGGCAATGGCGAGCGTTCGGGGGGACCGGCGCCGGTGGCGATGGCGGTCGTGCCGTCGACGTACACAATCTCGTCCTCGAAGCGGGCCAAGACCTCGCCGATGTCCAACAGCATTCGCATGGTCCCCGTCGGATGGTGCAGTACCAGCTCGGCAATGGTCCCATCTGGGTACACACGCACAAACAGCCCGTGCCGCGAGGTGGGCGGTGCCCGTTTCACCACCACGTGTGGGACGTCGATGTGAGAGGGGCGAAGACGGCAACGCAGTTGACTCATGGGGTGGCACCGACGCCCGAAGGGACAGCAGCCGGGCTGGTGTGCAGGATGCCCCATGGGGAAACCGAGGCAAGGCACATACACTGGAAGGGCAGTGGTTCCTCCTGGGGGCGCGACGAACCATCTTCAGTGGACGTCGTGCTCGCAGGCTGAGGTGGCTCTCCAACAACGGCGCTCGACATGAATGAATCGGCCTCCACAGCC
>CAJBHN010001236.1 GCA_903952805.1 uncultured Myxococcales bacterium
GGTGGGTGTCATCGATGACAGTAAGGTCGAGGACGCGAGCAACACGGTCGATCATTGGGCACCTCGGGGAAGGGTGGGGTTGCGGGCGCAGAACTCGGCGACCAGCGCAGCACGGTGCCCGGCTACTTCTGGCCCACCTGGCGCCCGGACCCGCTGACATGTCGACCACCACGTCTGCGGATGCTGCTCGGCCAAGGGTGTTCGGCGGGGAAGGGCCGCACCAAATGACGGGATGGAATCAAGTAAGCTCAACACAAGCGCGGCGGGGACGCCGCCATCCCTGGGGGACACATGGTCAAAGTCGCTTCGGTATCGGTGGTGTCGGGGCTGAGGCTCTGGCTGTGGACAGCGGCGGCCATCCTGGTTGTCGTTGGAGTGGTGATGCGCACCGGCTCGTCCGAAAAGGAGGCCGGGTCATCCGTGAATGCAGCCCCGGGCGTCGCTGCGCACGAGGAAGCGAGGCCATCCAGGATGCGCCCTTTTGTCTGGCGAGCCGTGGCGCACCGCCAGCACGGGAGCGACCGTTTGCAGCTCGAGTCGCATCCTTCCCCCCTCGACGCTCGCTTCTTCGGCACCAGTGACGCAGCGGGGCCTGCGACCGAAGAAGACGATTGCGAGTTCCTCATGATGATGCGGGTCGTCTGGAAACAGCACCGTTCCGACGGGGTAGTGGAGCCCATGAGGGTCCTTGAGCTCTCCGGTTCCCGCTACAGCAGCGTCGTCTTTGTCGACGATGAACCCGCATTTGGCGACCGCAACAGCGACGGTGTCGCCGACGTGCTCGTGGAGTTGGAGTCAGGGGGCACCTGTTGGACCTGCAGACGTCTCGGCCTGTTGCAGATCGTCGATGCGAAGCTGGTCGATCTGCTCGACGCGCCAGATCTGAACGAGGCCCGTTGGCCCCGCAGGTTCGAAGACGTGGACGACGACGGCATTCCCGAGCTGATCGTCAGCGACCTCACCTTCGAGTTCGCCCTCCCCTCGGGTAGCCACTCCGATGGCCCGATCATCGAGTCGGTCTACGCATTTCGGGCCGGGGTGATGAAAGAAGCCACCGGTTCACCCCACCTCGCCGCGCAAGCACGACGATACGAAGACGACTACCGCAGCGCCGTCGCTGCACAGGAGGCATGGCAGAGCCTGCTTGCGGCCGGCAGCCTGCTTGTGATTGACCTCGCCCGCGCACCCGCCTCCGCCGCGCCCGCGATGGACCGCTATTATCTACGAATCAAGACCGCCGCCATCCCCACCGCCATGAAGGCCGATGTGCGGGCGCTTGAGCGCCTGGCAACCGAGACCTTCGGAGCGCGGAGGAAGCTTCGCACCACGATTCCGATGGCGCTGTAGCGCACTCTCTCGCCATCCTCGACGACCTCGAAATCACCACCGGTTGAGGTCTGGCGTCCTCCGCCCTCCGATGAAAGCATCAACGTGCACAGGCGTCGCGTCTTTCCGCGGGGGAAACTTCTGCATGTCTCGATTTCCCTACTCGTCATTCATGGGACCAACAACCAAAAGAAGTATCTTGGCAAGATTGATCGCCTGCTGATTTGTTATTTTATTGCAATCAAGACGGAACGCCACATTGCTTTTGGTCGGAGTGAGCTTTCCGACCCCGAAAGTATCAACATAGTCAATTCTTCCTGTCACGGAGGGAGACTTCTCATCCACCTCAAAAAAATCATCCCCTGACGTCGTAGACCTGAAAACCGCACGCTCATCCGAACGTGAAACGGGGGCGTCATTAAATCGAAGATTAACGAGATAGGACCCCTTCCCATTATGAGCACGAGCATCATCTTCAACCCATCGGATCGTGCCACTGATGCGGTCTTGAATTCTTTCATTGCCCACTTGGTAGCCTACAGTTAGGTCCTCAATAAACCATGTGGACAGGCTGTAGTCATAGTCCATTGTACCATTTACAGATGCCTTGACATAGTTTGCCGTTGGCCCTGCAGCAAGGATCACATCCTTGAATTCTAACGGATCAATCATCTTCGCATCAACAGCGAGAACTTTGCCTCCAAATACACGGAGATAACTCCTCGACTTAATCTTACCGGTTCCTAACGAACTCCCCTTGATCGTTCCATCGAACACATCACGAAATCCTGGAGCTTGCCCGACACTGCGCGTCAAGATTTGGAGCCCCTCGTTGCGAGCCCCAGCTTCGATGTGATACACTCCCATCTGGTCGATTAGCACCACGCCAGCGAGTACGCCGACCTGAGCAGATTGCTGCTTGTTGTCTGGATTTAGAACTGAAAGACCAATGTCATACACAAGATTAGCTGGCTGGACCTCCGAGGCATAGCGCCTACTTGATTTGCCATCGGGCTCCTTTTTTTCAGTGACCTCAACGATCCTTGGTTGCCGCGCAATCGTCCCGTCGAACACAGCAGTCTCACCAACGGTAATATTAAAAGTGTAGCGGTCGCTGATACCGACTTTTCCTCTCTTGAGTCTGGTGTCGAAGGAGATATCCATCGTCCCAACGATCCCGCTTTTCGTGGGAATGGGGTTCCCTATCGAAGTATCTGAACGCGCACTGCAGCTGAGTATCAGTACAGTCAAGAAGCAATTGGTGGTTAACCGATTCATCATTTCTCCTCCAGGGAGCCCTTGACGACGACGATGGGGCACTCATCACTCATCACTCA
>CAJBHN010001237.1 GCA_903952805.1 uncultured Myxococcales bacterium
CATGTCATCACGGCCAGCGACGTCGTCGTCGTCGACCTCGACGACCTGGCCGCCAATCGCGCCCGCGCCATCCGCTACACGAGCGCTGCCATCGAACGGGCCCCCGGCATCAGCGATGTGCAGGCCGATGGGAGCCGCGTGCTGGCGTTCGTCGTGGGCGATGGCGACATCGCGTTGCAGGTCCTCGACGGCGCCAAGGTTCGCCGGTGAGCGCGGTGGCTGGTCGCCCGCGTCCCGGTGGCGTCGACGTCGGTCACGTCGACGTCCACACGCACATCCTGCCTCGCCACATCCCCCGCTTCGTCGAGCGCTTCGGCGAAGGCGGTTTCATGGGGCTGGAGCATATCCCCGGCACCTGCCGGGCCCGGATGGTGCGCGACGACGGCCGCTACTTCCGCGACGTCGACGAAAACTGCTTCGACGGCCCGGCGCGACTCAGGGACTGCGACCGCGACGGCGTCGGTGTGCAGGTGCTGTCGACCGTGCCGGTGATGTTCTCGTATTGGGCCAGGCCAGCCCACGGCGAGCAGGTCGCCCAATTCCTCAACGACGACCTCGCCCGCACCGTCGCCGCCCACCACGACCGCTTCGTCGGCCTCGGCACCCTTCCGCTGCAGGACCCCGAGCGGGCGTGTCGCGAGCTCGAACGCTGCGTGAAGGACCTCGGTCTGGCGGGGGTGCAGATTGGCAGCCACGTCGAGACCGGGCCCGGCGCCGACGACGAGCGTTGGATGCTGTCGGACCCGCGCTTGTTCCCCGTGTTTGACACTGCCGCCAAGCTCGGCGCCGCCGTCTTCATCCACCCGTGGGACATGATGGGTGAGGCTCGCATGCAGCGCTACTGGCTGCCGTGGCTGGTGGGCATGCCCGCCGAGGAAAGCCTTGCCTTGTGCAGCCTCATTTTTGGCGGCGTGTTTGAGCGCTTGCCGGCGTTGCGGGTGCTGGTGGCCCACGGCGGCGGCAGCTTCGCTGGCACCCTGGGACGCATCGAGCACGGCTTTCGCTGCCGGCCCGACCTCGTGGCCATCGACAACCCACAGCCGCCGTCGTCGTACCTGGGTCGCTTCTGGGTCGACAGCCTCGTGCTCGATCCACAGGCCCTGCGCCAGATCGTCGGCCTGTTTGGCGACACGCGGGTGGCGCTTGGCACCGACTATCCCTTCCCGCTGGGCGAGACCGTCCCCGGCGAAACCATCCGGGCCGCGGGCTTCGACGACGCCGTCCGCCGCAAATTGTTGGTCGACAACGCCCTCGACTGGCTTGGCATCGGGCACGTGCCGGGTGGGCGGGGTTGATCCGACGGTTTGATTGCCACGACGTTGATCGCTGCTATACCGCGCTTCATCCATGCGTTGTCGTTTTGCCTTGCTGGTGACGTTCGGTCTGCTCTGCAGCCTCGGCGTTCCCGCGCGCGCCGACGCTGGAGCCACGCTGGAAGATTGCGCCCAGACCACCAGCGCTGAAGTCGGCGACGCTCGCAGCATGGCCGAGCCCCGCTCGGTCGAGGTGGTCGTCCCCTGCGCCATGGTGGACAGCGGCGTCTTGGGCGCCGACTGCCACGACGCTGCCTTCTACGTCGTCAACCAGCAGGGGACCCTGCTGTGCCGGATCGACGTGGCGCTGCTGAGCACCACAGCCCCTGCCAGCTCCGTCGAGCACGCGCCTCCCAACCACTCGACGCAGCCATCGTCGGCGCCAGGCCCAGCGGTGATCATCACCGTCGAGCTGCCTCTGTTGCCCCAACGCGTCGATTCCGTCCCGCGTGCGGTCGGCCCGGTCGGCCTCGGAGCCGGCGTCGACGTCGACGCCAGCCGACTGCGCCCATCCTGAGTCGCTGGCCCACGGGCCCCTCACACGCTGCCTTTTTGGCTCGCTGCATGGTGCAGTTGGCTGTTGCTACGTGATTTTTCCGGTGCCATCACACATTGGCGCACCTGCGCCCACCGGCTCTCTCTGCCCACTGGCAGAAACAGGAACAAGACATGTTGAAGAAGCTGCTCGTCCCCGTCGCCCTCGTCGCCCTCGTCGGCTGCCAGCCCCCAGCCGGCGGCTCCAGCAAGGAGCTCGTCGAGCGCATCGAGAAGCTCGAGAAGAAAGTCGAGGCCCTCGAGAAGCGTCCCGCCGGCGCTGCCGCTCCTGCGCGCGAAGCGCCCCCGCCACAGACGGCGGCCTACAAGATCCCCACGGGCACCAGCCCCTTCATGGGCAACAAGGACGGCAAGATCGAGCTGACGATCTTCTCCGACTACCAGTGCCCGTTCTGCTCACGCGTGGACCCCATGCTCCACGAGGCCGCCAAGGACCCCGAGCTGAAGGACAAGATCAAGATCACGTTCAAGCAGTTCCCCCTGTCCTTCCACAAGGATGCCAAGCCTGCGGCGAAGGCGGCCCTCGCCTCTCGTGATCTCGGCGGCAACGACGCGTTCTGGAAGATGAACGAGAAGCTCTACGCCAACCAGCGCACCCTGACGGCCGAGAACTTCAGCGTGTGGGCCAAGGAGATCGGCCTCGACGTCAAGAAGTTTGACAAGGCCCTGGTCGACAACGACGCGAAGTACGAAGAGGAGATCAAGAACGACTCCGAGCTCGGCGCCAAGGAAGCCAAGGTCCGCGGCACCCCCTCGCTCTTCGTCAACGGCTGGGAGCTCAAGCAGCGCTCCGTCGACGGCGTCAAGCAGCTCATCAAGGAAAAGTCCCTCGGCGGCTGAGCTCCACGCTCCCTCTTTGGAAAGAAGCGGTGCCTGCGGGTGCCGCTTTTTTTTGCGCTCAGTTCGCCGGCCAGAGCCAACGTGTGCCCCTGGCTTCCCACCTGATCTGGAGCAGCGCCTCGCGCGCGTCGCATCCGCAAGCGGCCGGAAGGCTGATCACGCACAAATCCAGCAGCTGAACGGAGGTACAGGTGAGGGCCTGCACACACGCGGCGGACCCGGGAGATGGTGTGATGCTCGCTAACAGCTATCATGTGTATCAGGTGCAGGGTCGTATGCCGTTTCGGCGTACAGCGATCACCGGCGGAGGCGGCGCTTCGAGCGTGGAATTTGTCGTCGAACCCCTGGGCACTCCCACCCTCGTGCGACCTGATCACGAGCTGGATGTTTTGTATGTTCGATTGACCGCGCCGCGAGCGCTGGCCTCTCGCATTATTGCCGTGCATCCTGAAGCCGGCGCCGCCGTCACCCAGGCCCTGCGCGCCGCTGCCGAGCGCGACGAGCACGTGCACCGGGCCGTCGTCGTTGGCGCCGACGCCATCTTCGCCGCCCCCGTCGCCGCTCACGGCCGGGCCGAAGCCCTCGCCGCCTTCGTCGACGTCATCCGCGCCCTGACCGACGCCGGCCTGCCGTTCGTGTGGCGCACCCGCGCCGGCATCGAGGCCGGTGGCCTGCCTCCCACCCTGGCTGCGGCCCTCGGCGCCGCCGGTCGCCTGTGCACCGTCGAACTGGGGGTCGCTTCCGTCGACGACGCCGACGCCCGCGCCCTCGAAGGTGATTTGGCCGCGCCCTTCGAGGCCCGCCTCCGGCTCGCGGGGGCCATGGTCGCCCGCGGCGTCCCCGTGCGGGCCCTGGTCGATCCGCTGGTGCCCATGCTGACGGACCAACAGGGCCCGTTGGAGGCTTTGGTC
>CAJBHN010001238.1 GCA_903952805.1 uncultured Myxococcales bacterium
AGCGTCGGGCTGGGTCGGACGGTTCGGGAATGCCATCGGGTCGCGCTCGAATATGCCGAGAGATCGATGTCCCCCGGATCGATCCCGACCGACGTCTTCTGATCGCGCAGCTCCGCTGCACTGGAAACGTTCGCGGGTGCAACCGCGACCGCCTCAGCCCCCGACTCGGCATCGGCCTGCGTTTCATCTTGGTTGGTCATTTTCGCTCCGCCCCCTGTCGGTTGTTACAGAACGATCCGCTGCGTGGCAAGAAATCGACAGCTTCTGCCCGCTACAACCCATCAATCGTTCCAGCGCTTCTCAACGCCGCTATGCAATCGTCGCTCGCCGACTTGAAGACCTCACGTGGAATGCATCCGACCGCAAGCGCGGTGGCACGGACAAAGTTTCCGTCATCGAGCAGCGACAGCAGCGTGCGAACGCGCCGCCCGTCGAAATCTCCACGAGATCACTACGTGCGGGTCAAAGCACCAGGTTCAAACTCTCCAAGCCAACTTCCAGAGAGAATTAATACCTTATGCTGCGCGAGCACGTGGGCGGGGCAGCCGACAACGCATCTCATGTCACCCCAAACTTCCACAGGACTGCTTATTCGCGGACCCAACTCACAAATCCCGACGTCGCTTGCGTCGCCGTACTATCAGTGAAGCCCGGCATCATAAGCACACCGCTATCTCGTCGCTTGACCGACCGCTGCTCTAATAAAAATGGTGCTCATTCTGGCTCGTAATCGCGGTTCTCAACAATCAACCAGTGCTCACCAAATTTCCTTATCCTGTAGCTTTCCTTGACCTGTTCACGAAAGACCTTGCCGTTCTTGAACGTGAGGGTCATCGCGTAGCGCGTGTCAAACGTAGCTATCCCGTCAGCGTACGAACGCAGTCGGGTGTCATGGCGGGCGCCCACGTCGGCGATCTTGGCAAACAGCGCCCTGCGACTCGTAACGAGCTCGGGAACGGAGTACCGCTTCCCGTTGCTCAGGTCGATCTTGACGGCGTCGGGTGCCCACACCGCTCGGTAGCCGTCGAGATCCAGGTTGCGCCATGCCGCGTACAGCGCGTCGATGGGGGCCCGCATCTCCACTTCCGTGGGTGGCGCCATCGTCAACCGGGCAGTCTTCTGCGCCGCCAATTCGGCCAACTCGGCACGCTCAGCCGCGATGGCCGCCTCGGCAGTTTCTTGCGTGCGTTGCATCGCAGCCAAAGCAGCTACGTGCGTCGCGCGGGCCACCTCGGCCTCGGCGATAGTCGCCCGGTAGTGACGCCAGGCGACCCCTGCGACGACCGCGCCGCCCATCACCACAACGAGAACCACCGCCGCAAGGACGCGCAAGGACGTGCCACCACCATCGACAGGCGCAAGCGGTACCGGCGGCACGGGAAGCGACGGCGTCGGCAGAGAAATGGTCGAATATTGGGCTGGTAAAAGTGGCGTGACAGCGGCGGCGGCACCAACCGACACGACTGGAGGCGACGACAGTCCAACGGCGAGGGCCGTATCAGCCGCCGACACCGGCGCC
>CAJBHN010001239.1 GCA_903952805.1 uncultured Myxococcales bacterium
GACAAGAAGGGCAAGAAGGTCAAACTCGGGCCAGCCGAGCACTTCATCAGGTCCTGCTACGAGGAACTCGTCGCCCTCATGGGCCCCGTCGACAGCAGCCTGCTGCTGTCGAAGCCCGTCGGCACCATCATGATGGTCGGCCTGCAGGGCACCGGCAAAACGACGACGACGGGCAAGCTGGCGGCGATGCTCAAGAAGCAAAAGCACCGGCCTTTGCTGGTGGGCGCCGACATCTACCGCCCCGCCGCCGTCGAGCAGCTCCGCACGCTGGCGGAGCGTCTTGACGTGCGCTTCTACCACGAGGAGGGCGTGTCGCCGCCGGAGCTCTGCAAGCGGGCCATGCAGAAGGCCAAAGAGTGGCAGTGCGACGTTGTCCTCTTCGATACCGCCGGCCGCTTGTCCATCAACGACGAGCTGATGGTTGAACTTGAGCAGGTCAAAGAGCTCACCAGGCCGGACAACGTCATTCTCGTCGTCGACGCCATGATGGGTCAGGACGCCGTGCGCACCGCTGTCGAATTCGACCGGCGGCTGAGCATCGACGGCTTCATCATGACGAAGCTCGACGGTGACGCCCGCGGCGGCGCGGCTTTGTCCATCAAGCAGATCGTCGGCAAGCCCATCAAGTTCCTCGGCATGGGCGAGCAGATGGACAAGCTGGAGGAGTTCCGTCCCGAAGGCCTCGCCAGCCGCATCCTCGGCATGGGCGACGTCGTCGGCCTCGTCAAACAGTTCGAAGAAGTCGTCGACAAGGACAAGGCCGAAAAAGACGCCATGCGCATGATGCAGGGGCGCTTCACGCTGGACGACTTTCTTGAGCAGCTCAAGATGGTCAAGAAGATGGGCAGCATCAGCTCGCTCATGGAAAAAATCCCCGGCATGAGTGAGCTCACCGGTGGGCAGAAGATCGACGACCGGGAATTTGTGAAGCTCGAGGCCATCGTCCAGTCGATGACCCCCGACGAGCGCAAGCGCCCCGAGCTCGTGCAGCAGGTGAAGAACCGCAAGAAGCGCATCGCCAGGGGCAGCGGTCGCACCGACAAGGAAGTCGACGACCTCATCCAACGCTTCAACATGATGAAGCAGATGATGCAGATGATTGGCATGCAGCCCGGTCTGATGGGTCGCATGCCCGGCTTCGCCAACATGGCCAAGATGGGCAAGGCCTTCGGCGGTGGCGGCATGCCCGGCATGGGCGGCGGCGGCGGCCTGGGCGATATGAGCGCCCTCTTTGGCGGCGTGAATCCCTTCGGTGCCCAGGGCCAGCGGCCCCTGGCGCCGCCTCCCGGCTACTACGCCACCACCCGAGCGGGTGCCGCTGGCGGCAAGGCCGACAAGGACAAAAAGGACAAGCGCAAGGCCGAAAAGGACGCTCGCAAGAAGAGCCGTCGCTGACGCCTGCGGCTCGCGGCTTCATGTCAGGTCGATCATGAAAAACGCTGGCACGGGCCAGCGTTTTTCGTTGTGCGCAGCTGTTGTCTTCGGCGCGTCCGACCGCCTGACTTCAAGCGGGGATCAATGGCCAAGTCATTGAAATCATGCGGCGACTTGACCAAGGCCACCATGAGTTCACATGGCGTTGCCGGCGACGACGGCTGCCGCATACTTTCGCAGACCGCCTGACTTCAAGCGGGGATGAATGGCCAAGTCATTGAAATCATGTGGCGACTTGACCAAGGCCTGTCGAGCTCAGATGGCCTGGCCGGCGACGACGGCCGCCACAAACTTCCGCAGCGCGGCGTCGGTGGCCGCCTGGTTGGCGTGGCGCTGGACGGCGAACTGCACCAAACGGTCGCATAGTTCGGGCAGGGGCACGCCGCTCAGCGACCACAGCAACGGATACATCGACACGCTGGTGAAGCCGGGTAACGTGTTGATTTCATTCAGGTAGTAGCTGCCGTCCGGCAGCAGAAAGAAGTCGACGCGGGCGAGACCGGCGCCGCCGATGGCCACCATGGCCGCCGTCGCCGCCGCCTGCAGCTGCTCCAGGACCGCGCCCTCGACCGGGGCTGGCGCCAACAGCTTGGCGTCGTTCTTCAGGTATTTGTCGGCGTAGTCGTAGAAGTCGGCGCCGGGGACGATTTCGCCGGGGACCGAGGCCTGCATCGACGAGCCGGAGGCACCGAGCACCGCCAGCTCGACCTCGCGGGCCGCGACGCCGCGCTCGATCAAGGCCACGGTGTCGAAGCGCAGCGCGAAGGCGATGGCCTCGCCAAGGGCGCCTCGCTCCTTGACCTTGACGCAGCCCACCGACGAGCCGCCCACGGCGGGTTTGACGAACAACGGCAGCGATTCAGCGTCGGTGAAGGCAGCGATGCTGTCGATGCCGGTGGCGGCGAAGGTGGCGCGGTCGATGCTCGTCCATGGCACCACCGGGATGCCCGCCGACGAGAAGACCCGCTTGGACAAGACCTTGTCCATGGCGACGGCGCTGGCGGCGGTGCTGCAGCCAACGTACGGCATGGCGAGCATCTCGAGGAGGCCCTGGAGGGTGCCGTCTTCGCCAAAGGTGCCGTGGATGATGGGGAACACCGCGTCGAGGGTCGCGTTGGTCAGGTGGTGCAGGGACGCCCCCGGTGTCGACCCCGTGACGTGGGGCCGCTGCTCGCGCAGCACGGCCGTTGAGGTGCTTTCGTCGACGAAGCAGCCGGCCTCGTCGGCGTACAGAGGCACCACGGTGTGCCCCGCGGCCGCGAGGCCCTCACAGACGGTCGTCGCCGATCGGATGGACACCAGGTGCTCGACGCTGCGACCGCCAAAGACAACGCCAACTCGCATGTTCAACCCCGTGCTGTGCCCGGCAAACGACCGGAACCCGCCTGCGATCCACCGCTGCCGCCGCGACGTCAACGCCCTGCTGTTTGGTGCCGAATGACCCATGCTTGCCGCGCCATCGTCGACGGGCCAGATTCCACCCGTGCGGGTGATGCTCCTTCTGGCTTTGGTGGCAACGACGGCAGGTGCGCCGTCACCGTGGTCGGTGGCGCCGCTGCAGTCTGAGTCGTCGTCGAGCATGCACGACGAGGCTGAGCCGCGCGTGGCCCAGTTGGCGTCCAGCGCCGCCGGGCTCTTTTTGCGCCTGGTCAACGAGCGGCTCAAGGGGCGCATCGATCCCCGCGCGGTCACGTTTGTGGCGCCGGCTGGCGTACTGCTCGATGACGCTGTCTTGACCGGGCCTGGTGGCAAGCCAGTGGCGCGGGTCAAGCGGGCGCTGGTGCAACTCAGCGTCCGGGCCCTGTTTGGCGGCGACATCCTCATCTCCCGCATCGACATCGACGAGCCGCGCCTGCTCCTCGATCTGGAGGGCGGTCGCCTCAACCTGCTGGAGGCATTGACGCCCAAGAAGCCTCCCGACCCCAACGCCAAGAGCTCTGAAGCCAGCTTTCGCATCGACGACATCCACGTCACCAATGGCGGCTTTCGCTTCAACGACGGCGAGAACGTGACGTTGGTGTTTGATGGCATCGAAGCCCGCGCCAGCGTGGACGTCAACCTCGCGGCCCATGCCGTCGTCGTCGACGTTCGCAATGTGCAGATCGCCAGCGGCAGCGTTCGCCTGCAGCCGATGGATATTCCGCTGCGTGCGTTGTCGGCGGAGCGGGTCCGCATCATCACTGACAAGATTGACGTGCAAAACGTGCGAGCCACAGCGCTGGGCCAACCAGGCAGCAAGAGCGCGCGCCTGCAGGTCAACGGCGGCCTCGATGTCGGCGGCGACGGAAAGCTGCGCCTGACTGGGACCATCGACGCCGACGCCGATGCCTGGCCCGAACGGTTGGACCCGCTCCCCTTCGTCACGCCGACCATCACTGGTGCGATCCGCGTGTCGGGACCGTTCAAGGACCCCATCGTCGAGGTCGATGGCATGTTGGGGGCGACCACGATTGCCGGCTACGGCATCGACAGCGCCATCGCCAACGTCCGCATCACACCCAGAGACGTCGCCATCAAGGAAGGTTCGGTGCTGCGGATCGGCAAGGGGACGGCACGGGTGGTGGGCGTGGTGAAACTGCCGACCGAGACGGTTGCCGACGCGAGCCTCGACCTGCGGGCCCGGGTGAGCGACCTCCCCCTCGGTGTGGCCGTGGGTCCAGCGGAACTCGATACGCCAATGCGCGGCACCGTGGTGGGCAACCTCCACATCACCGGTCGTGCCGGCAAGGAAACCGAGGTTTTCATTGGTGGCGAGGTCGGTGGTCGCGGTCTGCAACTCTATGACCTCGTGTTGCCGACGGTATTGGATGGCGACCTCCGGCTGACGGCGACGGCGGACAAGGTCTCGCTCGCGAGAGTTACCCTGAAGGAACCTGGAGGGGGCACGCGCCTTGGCATCGGCGGCGAGATCGATCTGAAGGGTGAGCGCACGGCCCTGCAGTTCGACGCCGTCGTCGCCGACGCATCGGCGGTGATCACGGCGCTGCCTGCCGACGTGAAGATCAAGCGCCTGGAAGGGACGGGCACCATCATGGGGCCCTTCAAGGCGACGGTCGTCGATGTGAAGGCCCATGTTGACGACGGCGCTGCCTACGGCACTCCATTCTCCGACGTCAGCGCCACCGTGCGCGTGACCGGCAAAGAGGTGCGTGTCGACCACGGTTCAGGGCAGGTGGCCGATGGAACCCTCAGCCAGCGTGCTCCGCTGGTCATCGGCCTCGGCGGACCAAAGACGACGTTTCACAGTGGCACCTTCGTCGTCGACGGCTTCGACATCGCACGGATCAAGACGCCTGGTGGGGAGCCTCTGCCGCTGACGGGCACAGCGACTGCCGAGGCCGAATTGCGCGGCAGCACCCAACGGCCCGTGGTGGGGGTGCGCGTCGCTGGCACCCGGATCGCAGTGCAGGACGAGATGCTGGGCGAGGTGACGGCGGCGATGGTGGTCAACCATGAGGCGGTGACGTTCACATCACTCCAGACCCGTTCGACGATGTTGACGACGACGTCATCGTCGCTGCGCTTGGCGACCGGCGACCTGCGCCTCAGTGGCGTGGTCGATGTGCTGGATCTCGATCTTGCTGCCATTGCGGCATCGTCGTCGGCGCGACTCAAGGGCCGGGCACGGGGCAGTCTGCGGCTGGCCGGACCGGCCACGACGCCAACCTTGCGAGGCGATCTCTTTGTTCGCGGGCTCTCCGTTTCAGGGGTGGGGTTTGGCGATGGGCCGGTGACGGTGGGCGTGCTGCCCGACGTCCGCGGACCAAAGGACAGCCTGGCGGTGACCTTGGCGGCGTCCACGATGTGGCAGCGTGGCACTTGGGTGGTGCGGGCGTCGTACGCACTGCAGCGAGATGCCGTCGCAGCTGAACTCCTGCTGCGCGATGTCGACCTCGGCGTGCTGCAACCCTGGTTGGCCGACGTCGTGGTGCCTCTTGAAGGCAGCATCAACGGTTCTGTCGAACTGACGGGTCCCCTGAGCCGGCCGAGCGGCACCATCAAGCTTCGCATCCCGGAACTCTCCGCTGACATAGCGACGAATAAGACGACGACGACGAATAAGACGACGACGAATAAGACGACGACCTCGCAGGCAGGCCAGACCTCGCCTGGTGAATCGCCAGCGCCGGCGCGCCTTCGTTCGCTGGGGAGCGTGTTTCTGGGTGGGCGTCTGGACCGGGGTGACCTCCAAGCCCATCTCTGCGCCTTTCCCAACCGCAATGGTTCTGGCGGCGACGAACAGGACAGCCCGTGTGACGGACCACAGCGACTGTGGGCGTCCACGTCGGGGAACGTGAACCTCAGGGACGGTGTGACCCGTCTGCGCGTCGATGCCAGCGTCACTGAACCGCAGTTGCAGGAACTGCTGCCGGCTTTGTCGTCGCGAGACATCGCGCTTGGTGCGCGCGTCCGGCTCGCCGCCAGCATCGACGTGTCCGAGCACGGTGAAACCGTCGTGATGTTGTCGTCGCGGCTTCAAGAGTTGAACGTGCGCGTGCCCGGGGCTCCAGCCATTCGGCTCGTCAGCCCGGTCGAGGTCGACTACGTCGGTGGACGGGCTGTTATTGGTGCCGAGGCTGCGCGCTTCGTCACGGCACGCGATGGTTTTGACCTGGTCATCGCCGCCGGGTCGTCGGTCGGCAGCGACGACGTCGACATCTCGGTCGACGGGGCCGTGGCGCTGGCTGCGCTCAAGCTCCTGACCGATGAGATCGCCAATGCGTCGGGTACAGCGATGGCGCACCTCAAGGCGAGCGGGCGTTTCGACGACGGTGTGCTGATCGAGGGTCTGATCGAGCCCCAGCCGGGTGCCCAGATGACTCCTCGATCCCTGGGGCAGACCGTGGTGTTTGATGCGGCGCGCATTGCCCTGGCTCCCGACAAGAAAGACCCGAGCCTGCTGCGGGTGACCTTCGACGCTCCGTGTGGCGACGATCGCGCTGAGCTGTGCCCATTGCGGGCTTCCGTCGGCAACGGACGTCTCCAGCTGCGCGGCGATGTGCTCGCCAAGACGTCGCGCGGCGATCAAGACATGTGGATCGAGACGTTCAACCTGGCGGCATCGGCGAGCAGTGTCGAGGTCAAAACCAGCCTTGGTCGCATGGAAACATCATTTGATGTCTCGCTGACCGGTGACGCGCCGTCAC
>CAJBHN010001240.1 GCA_903952805.1 uncultured Myxococcales bacterium
CCAGGTTCACCTTGATCGAATCGGGCAGCGATTTCCCCATGAACCAGCCCACACCGGCCCCAACGAACGGGAACAGGATCGTGACGCACCCGCCGCAGGCGAAGATGGGAATCACGAACGAAGCGACGGTCAGCAGGGCATTGGAGGCCAGACACGCGGCGGTTCCGATGCCCGCCCCAACCCCGATGTTCGTCCAGTTGGTTTCGGTGCGCTCGATCGAGACGTCTGCTTCGCGGCCGTTGAGTTTCGCGGTGACCTTCACCGGTTTGTCGCCGCCTTTGTCCTCGTAGCTTGCGGGTGACTTCCCCATCGCAGCACCGTCGACATAGATGTCGGCGCCGGGGCTTGACTCGATTCGGACCACATGGCTGCAGGCCACATTGGTGAACGCCGTCAGTGCAACCACGAGCAAAAAGACTCTATTCATTCTTGAGTTCCCGCCTTTGCGCTGACGGTAGTTGCACGCGTCGTGGTCGGTCAACGGTCGAATCGACATGTCGGCGACATCACGAGCACTGTTGGGCGAAGCTGCCGTCTACACCGACCCGGTTGTCGCCAAGGGCCTGGCTCACGACGACGACGACCACGATGTGGGGCTCCACCAGGGTCACCGGGCCCCGCGGTCCGGCGTCGACCGGCGCGCCATCACCAGCGAGCGGCGCAGCTGGGCCCTCGGTCGATCGACGGAGGACCATGGATCAATCGCACCGGTTGGCGCTGGTGGCCGAAACTTCAGGTATGACCAACGCCGTTGCCAGCCGCACGACGCCCGCTCCGCCACCAACGACGCCGGCGCCACGGCAGGTGACCGTGCGCCGCGACGACACGCTGAGCGAGATCGCGGCCAGGAACCGGACGACCGTCGAGGCGATGCACCGGGCCAACCCCCACATCAGCAACGTCGATCTTCTGCTGCCGGGGCAGGTGCTCGCGCTGCCAGCAGCGCCCGCGGTGCCGATGGAAAACGAACGCCCCGTGCCCACACTGCCGCCGCCGCCGACAGCGTCGGCCACGACAGCGACGCAGGGAGCGTCACGCGCGCGCTCAGCCGCCGCGGAGCAGCTGGCGGTGTCGCGTGTGTCTGGGCCGACCAGGCTCGAGACGCTGGTCAAAAACGGCGGCACGCTCCAGCAGGGTGCCCGCGGGCCCGAGGTGCTCGACCTGCAGCGCTTTCTCGGCATGAAGCGCGTCAACCAGGACAGCGACTTTGGCCCTCAGACCAGACAGGCCCTGGAGACCTTTCAGCGGCAGCACGGCGTCGCGCCAGACGGCGTCGTCGGCGCCGACACCCTCGCCGCTCTCAAAAAGGCGGGCAGCGCGAAGCTCGGCGAAGCCGCCGGCAACGTCAGCCCCCCCGTCCGAGCCCGCGACCTGCTCCCGCAGCAACCCGGTCCGGGGCTCGACCCCCGTGTCGCTGGTGATCGCGCTCTCGCGCAGCACGTGGCCACCGGCGTGCTCCGCGAGGGGGACAGCGGTGAAACCGTGCGCTCACTGCAGCGGCTGCTTGGCTTCTCGGCGGCGGGACAGACCGGCGTCTACGGCTCGACGACGAGGGCCGCCGTCGAAACGTTTCAAAGCCAGCATCTCGGCATGGGCACCTCCTCCCCCGGCTACGGCCAGGTCGGCAAGACCACCTTGGCCGCCCTGACCGACGCCGCGTCGTCGTCGACGGTGGGCAACACGACGATTTCGGCTCGGGGCCGGGCGCAGATGCAAGACCTCGTGAAGTTTGCGCGCGCCAACCACCAGGGCGGCAGCCGCGGCGACTGCATGGCCTTCGTGTGGAGCTACATGACCCGTTCGGGCTACGGCAAGCTCGACAACTGGAACGATCTCCCCGGCATGGACGGCGCCCTCGCCCGTGGGCTCCCCGACTACGTGAACGCAAGCGCCGCCCGCCTCAAAGAAGCCGGCCTGCAGCGGCTCGACACAGCGACGAACCCGCCGATCAAGAATCCCCACGATTCGCGCATTCCCCCCGGCGCAGTGATTGTCGTCGCCCCCGGCAGCTCCGGCACCCGCCACCCCACCGCCGGCGACATCGTCGTCCGCGGCACCCGCAGCGGCGAATTCATCAACGACGGCCCCGCCATGAACTACGGCACCCAGGGGACCTGGTACGGCCGCATCCTTGGCGTGTACGTGCCCGAGTAGCGCCAGCACGCGTTCGTCGTCGTCGACACGGGCTCAGCCTGTGCTGCAGTACATGGGCGCGCCTGGCCCCGTCGACACCGTCGACGCCGTCGACTACCGAGCGACCATGGTCCATCTGCTGCTGGTGTCGCTGCTATGGGCGGCGTCGCCGGGTCTGATCAAACATGAATTGGCCGGGGTGCCGTCGTCGGCCATCTCGGTGATGCGGTTGGCGCTGACGGCGCTGATGTTTGCGCCGTGGCTGCGGTTGCGCGCCCGCACGGGACTGTCCCTCGTCGTGGTCGCCAAACTGATGACCATCGGCGCCGTGCAGTTTGGCCTGATGTATCTGCTGTACCTGCGGGCCTTTGCCCATCTGCAGGCCCACGAAGTCTTCCTCTTCACCGCGTTGACGCCCATGTTTGTCGTGGCCGTCGACGGGCTGTGGCAACGGCGCATCGCCGCCCGTCATGTGCTGGCCGCGGTGTTTGGCGTCGTCGGCGCCGTCGTCATCATGCCGCGGGGGGAGAGCACGGCGTCGGTCGTCGAGGGATTTCTGCTCGTGCAGGGGGCAAACCTGTGCTTTGCGTTGGGGCAGGTCGCCTATCGGCGGGTGCGCCCGGGGCTGTCTGCGCCTGAACACCGGGTCTTTGCCTGGCTGGCGCTGGGCGGCTTCATCGCCACCGTCGTCGTCGCCGCTCCCATCACGTCGTGGCAAACCCTGCCCTCGCTGCTCACGGCACGACACCTGGCCGTGATTGCCTTCCTCGGCGTCGTCAGCAGTGGCCTGGGCTTTTTCATGTGGAATAGCGGCCTGCGCCGGGTCAACGCCGGGACCCTGGCCGTGTTCAACAACGCCAAGATTCCGCTGGGCGTGTTGGTCTCGGTGATCGTATTTCAGGAATTGGCCGACCCGACCCGGCTGGCGACGAGCCTGCTGCTGTTGGGCGTGGGCGTCTGGATGGCGGCGCCGACGACGGCAACTGACTGATGGGTGCCACCACAAGATCCAAACAACAGTTGACGCGCACTGGCGATATCCTACAGGTCATACCTTGTCCGACCCGTCGTCCAGCGCGTTGAGGAGCCCTCCGATGCCCATCATCACCGCCCGCCCCGGTCCCGCCACCACCGCTGCCGTCGCTGGCCCCACCGCCGCCGCCGCCCCCTTCAACGCGGGAGCCTTGCGCGACGCCGCCTACGACAAGCACACGCCCGTCGCCCATGGCGAGGGCTACAAGACAAAGACCGACCTCAGCGCCGCCAGCCTGGCCGCCGTGAAGCAAGCGCTGGCGTCATGGGGCCATTTCGAGGCCAGCAAGATGACGGCGGTGCCGCAGGAAGGCGTCACGATGCGCCTGGTCGCCTTTGAGTACCACTCGAACAAGCCGATGGAGGCGTGGCTCGATCAGGTGCCCGAGGACAAGATCCTGGAGATGAACGTCGCCACCTGCGTCAGCGGCCACGACAACCTGCCCCACGCCACGTTCGCCCGGGAAAACGTCTATGTCGCCGAGGTCCGCGGCCCCGACGGCAAGGTCGTGCAGACGCCGGCCTTTGGCCCTGGCATCACCAAGCAAGAAGAGTACGCGTCGGTGTCGCCGACGTTGACCTTCGACATCAGCAAGCCCGGCGACTATGTCGTCACCTGCGCCCCCCGGGGCTCGGCGGGCTCGGGCGGCTACATCGAGGCCCGCAAGCTGGTCCTGCACATCACGGGCAAGGAGCCCACCGTCGCCGTGTGACGGTGGCGTCTGACGTCGGCGATGACGCCGATGACGCCGATGACGCCGATGACCCTGACCAGAGCGCCCCACGGCGCTCTTGTTCGTTGCGGGCCGCCCCTTTGACCATCGCGGCGGGCTGCCACGTCGGTCGACCGAATCGCTGACGATGGCGTGCGGATGGATACACTGCGCCATGTCGTCAGATTCAGCGGGCACCCTCTACGGATACATCGCCCGCCTCTTCGGGCTGTTCTTTGCCTTCATGCTCGCGGTGGTCGTCTTTGCGCCGACGCCCACGCCGCCGCCGCCGCCGTCGACGATGACGACGACGGCGCCCACCTCGTCGTGCGACGTCGGCCTTGGTCCCTGCACCCAGCAATTCGACGAGGCCCACGGCGTTGAGCTGAGCATCACGCCCCGGCCCATCCGCGTGCTCACCCCGCTGTCGGTGGTGGCGCGCTTCCCCGGTCCCGCCGACAAAGTCAGCGTGACGTTCACCAGCAGCACGATGGACATGGGCACCCTCGTGGTGCCGCTCAGCCAGCAACCTGACGGCAGCTTCGCTTCGTCCACCGCGCTGCCGCTGTGCACCAAGTCCACCATGCGCTGGCAGGCCCGCGTCGACGCCA
>CAJBHN010001241.1 GCA_903952805.1 uncultured Myxococcales bacterium
CGAGGTCACCGTGTTTGCGCGCCGCCCGGGCGGACGACGACGACGACGACGACGACGACGTCCGCGGCTCATAGCGCCGACGTCGTCTCCATGGGGTCGTCGTCGACGGCGGCGCGGCCGTCAAAGCGTTCGCGGGCCTGCTGGATGTCGGTGCGGTTCTGCGCAGCCCACAGGGCGAGGGCCCGGATGGGTCCAAGCAGGGTCTCGCCGAGGGGCGTGAGGGCGTACTCGACCTTGGGCGGGATCGTTGGGTATTGGGTGCGACGCACGAGGCCGTCGCGCTCCAGGCCCCGCACCGTCAACGTCAGCATGCGTTGGGAGATGCCGTCGATGCCCCGGCGCAGCTCCGAAAAACGGCGGGGGACGCCGCCGAGGTTGGCGATGACCTGCACGCTCCATTTGTCGCCGACGCGATCGAGGACTTCGCGGACCGCCGGACACGTCGTCGGCCCGGGCCCGCCGCCGGGACAGGCTCGCATCGCGGTGGTTCCCTGCGTGTGCCCTGGGCTCATGAAAGTGCCTTCTTGTCGTTGCAGCGCCATCTGCCCATAAAGGATGTGGTTCTCAAACGAAACCGACTTCTCTTTGTATACCGCCCTGCGGGGCATTCGAGGCAAGCATATGGCGACACCGTCCAAGGGCATCCACATCGGTCTGTGGGTTCTGCAGGTCCTGCTGGGCCTGGCGTTTCTGGGGGCGGGCTTCATGAAGCTCAGCACCCCCATCGAGGAGCTCACCAAGATGGGCATGACCTGGGCTGGTGACATGCCGGCGCTGGCCCGCTTCATCGGCCTGTCGGAGTTCGCCGGCGGCCTCGGCCTGATCCTCCCCTCCGCCACCCGCATCCTGCCCAAGCTGACGTGGATCGCGGCAGCCCTGCTCTGCCTCGTCATGGTGCTGGCGTTTGGCTACCACGTCGTCATCGAAGGCAAGCTCGACAACGTCGGCGGCTCGGTTGTGCTTGGTCTGCTCGCCGCCGCCGTCGCTGTCGGTCGCTTCAAGTACGCGCCCATCAGCCCGCGGAACTGAGACCCGGCTCGACGCTGGCGCCGACGACGGCGTCGACGCTGGGGCGGCTCATGGTCAGCCGCCGTACTCCTTGCGATGCCACTCGACGACGCCACGCCCGAGGGCGTCGACGTTCTCGAGGGTGCCGCTGCCGCCGTTGACGCCCGCCAGCACGGCCGCGCCGCGCAACGTGCCGAGATCATGGTCCGAGAGGCCCGTGGCGTTCACGATGCGCCGGTGTCGTCGGTAGCCCCACAGGGCGAGGACCACGGCCCCCGCGAGGGCCAGCAGACTCAAGGGCCGCTGCGCCGGGCTGTCGACGAAGGTGGCCGCGCCCGTGGCGAGGGTCAGACAGAACGACGGGCCCGACAACGCCATGCTGCGGCTCCGCTGCACCGCGAAGTACGACGCCAACTGTGGCGGGCTGAAGTGCGGCACCGGCGGCCGCGCCAGGGCCTGGGACGACCTCGTCGTCGCTGCCGACGACGACGAGGGCAGGGGCACGAGGCCGGCCAGCTCGGCGCGCATGGTCTGGATCACCTCGGCGGGGGGCCTGCCCCGCGGGTCCTGCGTGCGCCGGAGGGCCCGGTTGAAGGCGCCGTCGAGCAGCTTCTGGGTGTCTTTGTCGAGACCGAGGCTGCGCCGCTGCAGCATCCTCACGAGGGGCACGGCGACGAGGAAGCCGACGATAATGGGCGCGACAACGAGGTACGGCGGAAGCCCGCTGTCGGGGTCGATGACGCCCCGCTCAGCGAGGATGGCCGCCGCAACGATGCCCACGAGCCCACCGACGACGACGGTCCCGCCGATGCTCCACCGCTCGGCGGCCCGGGCCTTCACGTAGCGGACAAGGGTGTCATGGTCGGGGTAGTCGCGCTGCATGGTCCAAGCATAGCGTGGGCGACGGTGGCGGCGTCAGCGGCTGGAAAGAATAGAGCCGCTTTTCGGGGAACCAACCCGAGCGTCAAGGTCAAGACCACCCGGATCAGATCCTCGGGGCCTGCGTGACAACTGCCCGCAGTCATTCACGTTCGCCCCCATCAGCCCGCGGAGCTGAGACCCGGCTCGACGCTGGGGCGGGTTCGCCGCTCCAGCAGCCCGAGCAACGGCAAGGCGATGGCCCAGGCGACGCCGATGGCGAGGCGGCTGGCGACGTCGTCATCGCCAAACGATGCGGCGCCCAGGCGCACGCCGCCACCGTAGGCCAGCGGGCCAGCGACGGCGCCGACGACGGCTGACAGCAGGGGTTTGTCGAGCAGCCGACGCGCGCGCAGGTGATGGCTTCTGCGTCAACGACGCTGCCGGTAACGGCGATGCTGGGGCTGGAGCGGTGGATGTCTTGCACGGAGGCGCGTTGACGTCGGACGAAGGCACCACCTTCGCTCGCAACCGGCTGGTCGGCGCAAAGACGGCGTGGAACCTCGTGAGGTTGGCGTACGTGGGCGGAATCGGGGGCACGAGCTTCTCGGGCAGCTCGACCCCGGTAAGCACCAGGCGCGGGCGACCTTCAGGCAACGCGCGTTTCATGGCCCAGGCGAACCGACCGTCGGGCAGCTCGCTCAAGCGTGATGCCACCAGCGCCCGCCGCGCCCATCGCCTTCAAACTGCGGGGACCCTCGCCGGCCTCTCGCCAGCCGGCTACGCTGAAAATTCACGCAATGCGTGGTCCGAAAAACCCGGGCAGTTCACCCTCATCGCAATGGTCTCGTCAGCGTGTTCGTCGAGACGTTGCACCGTCATCAAGCGTGGGATGGCGTCCCTGCTCGAGTTCGAGCTTCGGAGCCAACGGGCTTGACGGTGCCGCAAGGCAGGGCATCCCCTCGCAACGGCCGATCTGCTACAGTTTTCGCAACTGGAGGCGACCGCATGACATCGACAAGTTCAGCCGCCACGTCCGGTGATGACCAGCTGGTGCGACTGCTCAGTGACGTCGTGGAGACGTTTCGTCCTCTAGCGGTCTACCTCTTTGGGAGCCGCGCTGAGGGAAGATCGACCGCAACGAGCGACTACGACCTTGTTGTCGTTCTTCCTGACGATGCCTCCGAGGACATGTTGGACGTCGTCAAGGCTGCGGCGTCTGGCCGCCGAACGAAGGTCCCAGCCGACATCATCCCGACGACCCGCGAAGTCTTTTTGGCCTGCCGAGGGAACTTGTCGACGCTCGAAGGCGTAGCCCAAGCACGAGGGAAGCTCCTCTATGGTTCTCTCTGACGACGACATTCGCGCAAAGTAGATCGCCGGCTACCTGGGCGCGGCATCCCGCGACCTCAAGGCTGCGGAGCTGATCGCCGACAGCCGTGATCCCGACATGGCCTCGACCGCTGCCAACCACGTGCAGCAATGCGCCGAGAAGATAGCCAAGGCAGTGTTCATCGCCCGCGGCGTGACGGTCACGAAGGAGCACCGGCTCGCCATCAACATCGAGACCCTCTTGAAGGCCGTCCCGGACGAGCCGTGGGCCGAGAAGTTAAAGCCGATGGCACCGTACGACGACTACGCCACCACATCCCGCTACCCATCGACGATTGGGAAGCTCTCGGCCGGTCCGGCGCCGGACGAGCTCGACGATGACATCGAGAAGGTTCGCCGGCTGCTCGACGCCGCCCGCACCGAGTTCATGCCCAACTACGAACCGAGTCCACCGAAGCCGACGCGACCCCAGGGGAAATGACACGCATGGATTTGAGAACATGGCGCGGACAGGAAGAACAGGGCGCCTTTCCAAGGCTTGAGCCTCACAGATTTCCGGTCCCACTTGGCCTTTGGTGAGCAGGAAGCGAACAGGCAGAATAACGAGCCGCTCTTCGGTGAACCACGCCGACAGTCAGGCGCTCAGGACCACCCGAATCAGATCCTCGGGGCCTGCGTGACAACTGCCCGCAGTCATTCACGTTCGCCCCCATCAGCCCGCGGAGCCAAGACCCGGCTCGACGCTGGCGCCGACGACGGCGTCGACGCGGGTTCGCCGCTCCAGCAGCCCGAGCAACGGCAAGGCGATGGCCCAGGCGACGCCGATGGCGAGGCGGCTGGCGACGTCGTCATCGCCAAACGACGCTGCTCCCAGGCGCACGCCGCCGCCGTAGGCCAACGGGCCAGCGACAGCGCCGACGACGGCTGACAGCAGGGGTTTGTCGAGGAGCCGACGCAGCGGGCCCCGCACGCTGGTGCCGAACAAGGCCCACAACGCCACCATCCACAGCGGCGACGGACCGCCCAATTGCACCGCGGGCGCAAAGGCGAAGAAGCCGCCGAGCACGAGGGCGGAGTCGACGACGTAGCCGATGACAGCGCTGCCGACGACGAGGATCAGGTCTGCCCGCCGGTGGCTCGACAGCCACAGCCACAGGCCACACCACACGACGGTGACGACGGGCCCGAGCCACGGCGACTCCTTGGCAGCGCCGATGACGCAGGCGAACCACGCCGCCTGGGTGCAGACCAGATTCGCCCACGGCGAGCGCAGCCACGTCGGCACCGTCATGCCGACCACGACGACGACAGCGACGACGACGACGACGAGGACAGCGACAGCGACGACCTCACGAGCGGGTCGGCAGCACGCGCTCGACGGGCTTGGGCTGGCTTTGGGCGTTGCGCGTCTTTTGGCTCTCGTAGAAGCGGGCGAAGCAGGGGCGGTCGACGTAGCGGCCGAAGCCCTCGACGGTGTGCAGGTTCGTGCCGTCCCACGCCAGGTGGCCACGCACGAAGGTCTTGGCGGCGTTGCCCGTGACCTCCATCCCCTCGTAGATGTTGAAGTCGATCTTCTGGTGGTGGGTCTTGGCCGAAATGGTGCGGGTCTGGTTGGGGTCCCAAATGACGACGTCGGCGTCGGCGCCGGCGGCGATGACGCCCTTTTTACCGTAGATGTTGAAGATCCTGGCCGCGTTGGTCGACGTCACCGCCACGAACTCGCTGGGGCTGAGCTTGCCGGTGCGCACGCCGTGGTGCCACAGGATGCTCATGCGGTCTTCGACGCCGCCGGTGCCGTTGGGGATCTTGCGGAAGTCTTCGAGGCCCGCCTGCTTTTGCGGCGTGCAGAAACAGCAATGGTCCGTCGCCGTCGTCTGCAGCATGCCGGCCTGCAGGCCCTTCCACAGCGCGGCCTGGTGTTCCTTGGCGCGAAACGGCGGGCTCATGACGTAGTGGGCGGCGGCGTTCCAGTCGGGGTTGCGGTAGACGCTGTCGTCGATGACGAGGTGTTGGGCGAGGACCTCGGCGAAGACCTGCTGGCCTTCGAGGCGGGCGCGGGTGACGGCTTCGAGGGCATCGATGCAGCTGGTGTGCACCAGGTACAGGGGAACGCCGAGGACCTCGGCGATGCGGATGGCGCGGTTGGCGGCTTCGCCCTCGACCTCGGGGGGACGGGAGAGGGGATGGCCCTCGGGCCCACGAAAGCCCCGCTCGTAGATCTCTTTTTGCAGGCGATACACGAGCTCGCCATTTTCAGCGTGGACGGTGCAGAGGGCGCCGAGCTCCTTGGCCCGCGTGAACGAATTCACGAGGACCTCGTCGTCGCACATGATGGCGCCCTTGTAGGCCATGAAGTGCTTGAAGCTGTTGACGCCGTGGTGCTCCGCGAGCTCGCCCATGTCTTTGTGGACGCTGTCGTCCCACCAGGTCACAGCGACGTGGAAGCTGTAGTCGGCGGCAGCTTTTTTGGCCCACCCCTTCCAGAGGTGGAAGGCGTCCATCAGCCGCTGCTGGGGGTTTGGGATGACGAAGTCGATGCACATCGTGGTGCCGCCGGCGGCGGCAGCGCTGGTGCCCGAGAAGAAGTCCTCGGAGGCCACCGTGCCCATGAAGGGCAGCTCCATGTGGGTGTGGGGGTCGATGCCGCCGGGGATGACCCAGGCGCCGCTGGCGTCGACGACGGTGGTGCCGGCGGGGACGTCGAGGTCCTTACCGACGGCGACGATGGTCTCGCCGCTCATGAGGACGTCGGCGCGGGTCTCGCCCTCGGCGGAGACGACGGTGCCGCCGCGAATGACGGTGGGCTGGGACTTCGTGCTCATCGGGACCTCCAACAGGTGGGCGAAAGAAGGCGGATCAAACCGCGATTCTACCGGGGAGGCAAGTGTCGACGTCGACGCGTGGCGTCATGCCGTGCCCGGGGCAACGTTCAGGGCGTGGGCCAGCGCTCCAACAGGGCCTCGACCTCGGCGCGGGGCAGCGGTCCGAAGTGGCCGCGGTACACCGTGGTGACCTCGGGGTGCTCGTCGAGGAGGCGCTCGATGTCCCGGCGATTCTTGTCGAGGTCGCACATGGAGCAGTGGACCGCCACGGTGCCCCTGAAGATTCCAGACGTGTCGTGGATGGTGGGCGCGAGACTGGAGTCGTTCAGTGCCGCCGTGCAAACCTGCAAGCGAGCACGCTGTAGGGATAGTGTCGGGCATGGTCGCCAATTGTGCTCATCGGTACCGTTTTCATGAGGCGTTTGGCGTCGCCGTACGCCTCGATGAAGACCACCCCGACTCCACCGACGAAACGTCATGAGCGAACCGGCACACGCCGACCAGGTCGCCGACGACGCCGTCTGGCGGGATCGCTTGACCGCCGCGATGACGACGACCGTCATGCATGTCGGCATGGTGGTCGGCGTCGTCGTTGGCCGCTGGGACGCCGGGGCCAGCGTCGTCGGCGTCCTGCTCGACAGTCTGGTGGCCTACGTCTTGTGGCTCGGCGTCTATCTGCACCTGCGGCCACAGGGCGGCACCAAAGAGGTCATGGCCAAGACCTTTGTGGGCTTGTCCCTCGGGGTGTGGGGCTTCATTGCCATGTTCAAGGCGGTGACGGTCAAAGACGCCTCCATCCTCGCCATCACCTGGGGCATCCTCGAGGGGGCATCGGACATCGGCAGCATCGATGGCGATGCGGCGGGCATCTTGCTGCTCATCCTGGCGGTGGTGCTGCTCATCGCCTCGTTGTTCTTCCTCGGACAGATCCTCGTCGGCATGTCCCCCATCGACGTCGGCGTTCTCGGCGTCAGCGTGCTGGTGCTGCGGGGCATCCAGGTGGCCCGCTACGTCGCCCGCCACAGCAACAGCAGCGTCAGCGACAAGATCACCGACGCCGAAGACCACCTGTCGGAGCTCTGCCTGCATGTCTTTGCCAAAGGCTGGACGGGCGCGCTCATCATGTATTTCTTCGTCGAACTCGAGGTGCCCCTCATCTGGGTCTATCTCGGCTGGAGCTGGGCCTACGACGTGTTCTTGCGTGACTGGCTGTGGGGAAAGCTGGGCGGTCGGGTGAAGTCGAAGGTGTTGGCGCGCGCGGCCAGCCGCCAACCCGAACGGCAGCAGCGACCTCCCGGCCAGGCACGCCGTCGGCGCAACCAACCCGCCTGACCCCACGTCACCGTGGCGAGCGGTTCAGCGCGCTTTCTCGACGATGCGAAACGTGATCATGACCCTGCCCGCCCCGAGGTCGCGACGACCGTGCATCGCCAGTCTGGTGCCGTGGGCGCGTTCATGCTCGCTGCGATAGTCGGCGATCAGCACGTTGAGTGCTGTCTCGTTGGTGAAGGTGAACGTGGTCTGGACCTGCTCGGGCTCCCGCTGCTTGGCCATCAATGCCCCCCGCCGATGCCGCGCAGGCTGCGACGCAGGGCAACGGTGGCCGGGCCAAGACGAGCGCGGGCCTCGAGCCCATCAAACAGCGGCAGCATGAACGAAGCCCGACAGCCCTTCGCGCCGGCGATGCTGACGGCGGCGCGGGCGACGAGGTCATCGACCAACCACTCGGGCATGCCCTCGGCGAGAAACGTGCTGCGCAGGTCGCCGTCGCTGCCTTCGACGCTGTCGGCGCTTTGCTCGGCAATGACGTCGAGCCAGGCCGCCAGTGTTTCCCCAACGGGCGGAGCCACATGATCAAGCAGCGCGCCCATCGCCAGCGTTGCCGTCGGCGTGACGTCGTACAGGGTCATCTGATGGGCGACGGCTTCGCCCACGATGTCGGCCGCACCATGGGCCACGTCGACGTCAGTCGAGAGACAACGCCGCAGCTGGACCCCCCCCAGGGTGCCGGTGCCAACGGCACACACGAAGCGCCACCAGGCCCCATCCTCGATGGGTTCGAGGCGCGGTGACACCGGCTCGGCGGCGACGAGCCCAGCAGGCCGGGGATGGGCAGTGGCGCCGTCGACGCGGCGGGTGTTCCAGCCGTCGTGGTCGTCGAGAGCGATGACGCTGCCGACGCCGACAAAGACCCGACCGAACTCACCAGCGACGCCGTCGATGCAGGCGCCGGCGACGGCGTCGTCGACAGTCGCTGTGCCCAGGTACTGCCAGGCTTCTTCGGTGTGGCTGCCATCGGGGTTGCGCCACACAAGACCGAGGACGAGGTTCATGGTGGCTCCATCACCCACCGATGACGAAGGCACAACGCGGTCGCCGTTTGCCGGTGCTCAAGCGGCAGCGACGACGGCGGCACTGTCAGTCGCCGCCGACGCCGGTGAAGCCGTCGATGCGCCAGCGGCCTTCGATGGCCTTGACGACGACGTTCACCCGGGGTGCCGGCTGGTCGGCGTGGGTGTGGCGGCGTTTGGTGCCGATGCGGGAGGCGCCACCGGCGATGGTGCCGGACCGCCAGCCGCCGGGATGACCACGACAACAACACGGCAACAACACGGCAACAAACAGACGATGCATCTGGGGTCCCGGGCAGGCACAGGCAGACCCCCAGAGACTGGCTGAAACCGGGCCGGGCGACAGCGTCGTACGTGCGGATGGGCCAGTGCGTGGTCGCGCGGGTCACCCATTGGTACGAGGTGGTGGTGCACGGCGCCCACCCCACCAGTACGACGGCCGACGACGACAGCCGCAACGCCGACGACAGCGACCGCCTGCTGGCGGCAGCGATGGCCCTGGCCGGTCGACGACCCGCCATCCTGACGGGGGCCGGCGTCTCCACCGACAGCGGCATCCCCGACTATCGCGGCGAAGGGACCCGACAGCGGGCGCGGCGACCGGTGCGCTTTGGCGAATACGTTGCGAGCGACCACGCCCGTCGACGCTATTGGGCCCGAGCCTGCGTGGGGTGGCCCAGCATCCGCGATGCCCAACCAAACGCCACCCACGACGCCGTGGCCCGCTGGTGTCTGAGCGGCCGCGCCACAGGCTGCATCACCCAAAACGTCGACGGCCTGCACCAACGGGCCGGCGCCACCGAGGTCGTCGAACTGCACGGTGCCCTGCGCCTGGTGCGCTGTCTGGCGTGTGACCGCGTCGTCGAGCGCGAGGCCGTGCAGGACCAGCTGCTCGCGAACAACCCCTGGTTCGCGGCACTGCTGGCCGGTCGGTCCGCCGGGGACGCCACTGGCGCCGCCCCCGACGGTGACACCGACCTCGACGACGAGATGATTGCCCGCTTCCACATCGTCGACTGCGTCTGCGGTGGTGCGCTGAAGCCCGCGGTGGTGTTCTTTGGCGAAAACGCCGAGGCCCCCGTGGTGCAGGCGGCCTGGCGCATGTCTGAGGCGAGCACGGCGTTGCTGGTGCTGGGCACGTCGCTGGAGGTCTGGTCTGGTCGGCGCTTCGTCGAGGCGGCGGCGAAGCGGGGGCTGCCGATCGTGATCATCAACCGTGGTCCCACCCGCAGCGACCACCTCGCCACCGTCCGCATCGACGGCAGCATTGCCGAGGCCCTGGTGGCGCTGACGCCCTGAACGGTCTTGGCGCACGGTTGTGACCGGGGACGTTCCTCACAGCGGGACCTTCCGCTAGCGTCGCAGGATGAATTCACCAACGCAGCAACCTTCGTCCTCCCAGATGGTGGCTTTCATCGCCGTGGGCGTGGCGGGCTTCAGTTTCATGGGCAGCCTTTTCTCGCTGATGGAGGTGCGGGCCCTGCGGGCGGAGGTCGCCGCCCTGTCAGCCCGACCAGCGACGTCGGCGCCGACGGATCAAGGTGCTCCCCTGGACCTTTCCCCCTGGGCGGCGTTGCCCGCGGGGGAACCCGTGCGGGTTCACCGCGATGAGTTGCAGGCCTCGCAGGCCTCCGATGAGATGGCGCGAGGCGCCCGCGTGGTGCCCGCGTTTGAGCGGGGTCGTTCGGTCGGGTTCAAGCTCTTCAGCATCCGCGATGGTTCCCTGTTCAAGCGGATCGGCATGGAAAATGGCGACGTCGTCGTCGCCATCAACGATCTGCCCATGGACACGCCTGATCGGGCGCTGGCCCTGCTGGAGACCTTGCGAACCGCCACCTCGCTGAAGGTGAGCCTCCGTCGTCGCGGGAAGCCCATGCGCCTCGACCTCGCCATCGAATGAGGTGATCAGGGCTTCTTGAAGGCCAGCACGAAGCGGTCGCTGGTGCCGCGCTTGTCGCCGCTGCCGCTGGGGTTGGCGTTCCAGTCGCGGGCGTCCTGGGGATTTTTGAGGAAGTGGGCGCTGCCGTCCTCGACGAAGCCGGCGCCGAGGACTTCGGCCACGACGATGGACTCTTCGATGCGGTGCAGGGTCTCCACGACGGTGAGACCGGCGCCGGCTTTGGCGCTGTGGTCGACGATGACGTAGCGGCCACCGGGCTTGAGGGCGTCAAAGATGGCGGCGTTCATGGCGGCGCGGTCGGTCTTGAGCCATACGGTGTCGTGGTAGAACAGCACGTCGACGACGACGTCGAGGGTGCCCTTGGCTTCAGGAGGCAGGGGATCATCGAACTCGTGGTCCACGCGACGGACCACGCTGTTGACAGGACGGGCCAGGCGCGCGGTCCAGGGCTTTTCGGCGAAGCGCTCGAGGAGCCACTGGGAATTCTGGCCGTAGACGACGCCACCTTCGCCGACGGCCCGGGCCAGCAGCTCAGTGGTGTAGCCACCGCCGGCACCGAGGTCGGCCACGTGCATGCCAGGCTCGATGGCGAGGAAGTCGATCAAGGCCGCCGGATGGCGTCCGTCGTCGAGGGCCCGGTCGACGTCGGTGCGGTCGGCGGCGGCGACGATGGCGACGCCGCGGGCCAGGGTGCGGGTGAGGCCCGCGGTGCCGGTCGGGGTGGCGCAGGCGCCGACGGCGACGGCAGACAATGCGAGAGCAAAAAGACCGGCGCGAGCAACGGGCAAGTTCATGGTGGAACGGATCGCAATTCCTCGGCTGCTGCGCCATCCGTCGGCCTGACGATGGCGCCGGGCATGACGGTCGTCGGCCACGTCGCGGTCGCGGGCACAGGCGTCACGAGGCGACCGCCGATCATGATCATCGACGGCGTCGCCAACACCGCGGGGTTCAGCCTCGGATCACCCGGCACCAGCACGAGGTCGGCCTGCCGGCCCGTGGCCACCGTACCGAAGTCGCCGCCGAGCAGGCTCGCCGGCAACGACGTCATCGCCACGATCAGCTGCATCGGTGGCATCCCGGCAGCCAACAGCGTCGACAGTTCGCGCGCATAACTGCTGCCGGCCCAGGTCCCGGGCAAGGGGCTGTCGGTGCCGACGGCGATGGGGACGCCGACGTGCAACAGGCCCAGTAGATTGGCGCGACGGTCATCGCGGTTGGCGGCAAGCTCGGCCTGCACCGTCGCCAACACCGCGCTGGTGGGCGGCGTCGTGGCGCCGGCCCGCGTGGCTGCTGGCACCAGCAGCTCGTCGAGGCCCGACGGCACGAAGGTCCCCTCGAGCACAGCGGTGGTGCTCTCCCACATGGCCGCGGTGGCGATGACGACGACGCCGCTGTCTTTGAGCGTCTGCAGCTGGGCGTCGCTGAACCGACCCCGCCGCGGCAGATGGGCCAGGGCGGTGGCGCCGGCTTCGGCGGCGGCGACGGCGTCGTCGACGTGGCCGGCGTGGACAAAGACCGGATGGTGCCGGGCCCTGGCCGCCCGGATGAGGGACTGCAGCAGCGGGCGGGGCATGATGGGCTCGCCCTCGGGCATGCGGTCCACCATGATCTTCACGTAGTCGGCGCCGGCCTGCTCGACGTCGTCAAGCACCTTGTCAATATCGCTCTCGTCGCCGACCTGGGGCACGGCCAGCCGCACCAACCAGCCCGGCACGGGCATGAGCTCATCGGCGATGCCGATGGGGTAGCTGTCGGTGCCGGTGATGACGAGGTTGGTGTGAAACAAGCGCGGCGACGCGATGGTGCCCGCCGCGATGCGGTCGTCAAAGCGCGCCACAGCGGACGCGGCGCCGCTGAGGTCAAAGGCCGTCGTCACGCCGACGCGCAGCCAGCGCTCGAGGTTCTCCTCGGCGCTGAGCCCCGGCGTGTCTTTGATGGCGCCGCGGGCCCCGATGTGGACGTGGGCGTCGACGTAGCCCGGCAACAGCGTCTGCCCGTGGCCATCGATGACCAGCCCGCTGACGGGCGCCCCCGTGGGACGGATGGCCACGATGCGACCGGCGTCGATGACGATGTCCTGGTGGGCGACGGGGGCTGCACCGGTGCCGTCGATGACGGTGACGTCGACGATGGTGGCGGGCCCCTGGTCCTCCAGCTCGACGACATGGCGGGTGCTGGCGCAGCCGACGCTGGCCAGGAGCGCCAACACCACGGGATGAAGACACCTCGGCGACCATCTCATGGCGAGACTCCATCAGAACCGACGGTCGCAACCGACGACGGCGACGACGACGACGACGAAGAAGAAGAAGAAGAAGAAGAAGAAGAAGGTGACGCCGAAGGATGCAATGAC
>CAJBHN010001242.1 GCA_903952805.1 uncultured Myxococcales bacterium
CCACCGGGATGCTCTTTGCCAGCGAGCGCTTCGAGTTCGCCGTCGTCCAAGACGATGACGCCGCAGCGGAAGCATTTGTCTACGTCGACGGAACGCCATTTGAGCGTCTCCAGCCCGTAGCCACATTTGGGGCATTTCATCCAATGCGCCTTCTTCTCTTCTTCGGCGCGTTGTTGGTCGTTGGCCTTGAGATTCTCTTTGTGCAGGCGATAGAGCTTCTCGGCTTCTTCGCGGGCAAAGAACTCTTCTTCGTTGCTGCTTGGCTTGTCGGTCACGTCAGGCTCCTTGGGCGTTCGAGGGTGGTGGTGTGGTGCTGAGTGTGAGGGTGGCGCCGGTGACCGCGCGCACGTCGTCGACGCTGTGGCCTTCTGCCAATTCGACAATGGTGAATCCGCGACCATCACCAGCAGGGCGAAACACGCCCAGGTCGGTGATGACAACGTTGACGCAGGCGAGTCCGGTGATCGGCAACGAGCATTGGGCAACCAGTTTCTTGCCGCCGCTCTTGTCGGTGTGGGTCATGAGGCAGATGACGGTGCGTGCCCCAGACACGAGGTCCATGGCGCCACCCATACCGGTCATCTTCTCGCCGGGGACCTGCCAATTGGCGAGGTCGCCATTCTCCGCGACTTCCATGGCGCCCAACATCGCGACGTCAACGTGGCCGCCGCGAATCATGGCGAATGACAACGCCGAATCGAAGGTGCTGCCGCCAGTGACGACGGTGACGGTTTGCTTGCCGGCGTTGATGATTTGTGGGTCTTCGTCGCCCTCAAGCGGAAAAGGGCCCATGCCAAGCAAGCCATTTTCCGAGTGCAGCATGACGTCTTTGTTGCCGAGGTGGTTGGCGACGAGCGTGGGAATACCGATGCCGAGATTGATGACCTGGCCATCTGATACGAAGGATGCAGCTTTCATCGCCAGCTGTTCTCTGCTCCAAGCCACATCCACCTCGGTGGCGTCCGCAAGAGCGACGCCGACTTTCCACGTCGGCGGTTATAGCACATCGCAGCGCGCCTTTCACCGTCCAGCGACGACGGCAGCGACGCTTTGCCGCAATGCGTCCAGCGCTGCGCCAGCCTCGCTTTCGTCGAGGGCACGGGTGCCAAGGGCGTCCAGGATGGTCCGTTCGGCGGCGGTTGCATCACTGCACACCCCTGCCAGGCAGGTGGGCAACGTGCGTTGCACCGCGTCGTCGCCGGTGAACGAAAAACCGCCAAAGCGTGCGGGATCGGAGTCTCGCCATGGCCACGCATTCAGCAGGAAACGCCACAGCTCGCCGAGGGCATTGGCGCAGTCCAAGACATCGTCGCTTCGAAGCGGTCGTCCCAGGACGTCACCAAGGGCGCGAGCGACGGCCTTGACGAGGCCCGCGTCGGTCACGACGCGACCATAGGCGAGCCCCGTAGCGCTTTGGGCCAGATCCATCTCGACAGGACGGAGCCAATCGTGGGGCGCGCAGAAGTGCCCGGCGCACACTTCCTTCGGATACACGGAGAGGTCGCGGAGGTCGTCACCGGTGGGGTGTCGGCTGGGGTGAAGGAGGCAACCAACCCGACCTTCCTGCACATATCCGGCAAAGGGGCAGACTTTCACTGCCGCAAACAGCACTTCGGATCGCTCGGCCGTCAGCAGTTCGTCGCGAACGGCGCGGAGGGCGTCTGCATCTGGCCACGCGGAAGCGACTCTTTCGGACCGTCGCCGGAGGCGGGCGTGGGTGGCGGTCGGACTGCGGTCGAGGAAGTTGTCGACGCCACAGCAGGCCGCGCAAGAGCCGCTGTCGTGCTGACACAGGATGCGCAGCGGCGCGCTCGCGTTGATTCTTGAATCCGCCACATCGGCACCATAGCGCGATTGCACATCGTCAACGCCTGAAGCCGCCCACAAGGGACGCCGTCCTGCGGCATCGACGAGGCCAACTCAAGGCTTCAGGCCCTGTACGGGCGCGTCGCAAGAACCGGGGATGCGTTGGGCATTGATGCCCGGTTTGGGGGTGTACGTGAAGGTTGCCGGGGTGATGCCTGCAGCCTTGCCAACGTTGAACGCGAGGTCGCTGAAGATGAATTGATTGACGTTGCCGGCGGGGTCGACGACGACGCTCTGTTTGACGCGATTTGAACTTGGGTCCACCACCAAAATCAGGCGGGCAAACACCGAGTTGGCGTCCTTGGGCAGCAGGAGCAAGTGGTGGTCCGTCGGCGCGCCAAAGACGCCGTCAAACCAGGAAATGTCGAATTGCTCTCGCAGTTTCCCCTCACCCCACAAGAAGGCCACTGACGCCGTCAAGCCATCCTGTTTGAAACAGGCATTGACGAAAGCGACCTTGTCCTCGGGCTGGACAATCCAGAGGGACTTTTGGTCGACGATGAAGC
>CAJBHN010001243.1 GCA_903952805.1 uncultured Myxococcales bacterium
AACGGGACCGGGGCGCAGTCCGCTCAGGGTGACGTCGACGAGGTCGGTGAGCCGGGCCCCATCGGCTGCCGGGGCGTACTCAAAGACCCTGGCGGCGGTGGGCACGGGCGCCACGCCCATGCGAGCCACGGGCTGGCTCTTGATGACGCTGCCGTCGACGGCGTCGACCCAGACGTCGCGCAGATCGGCAAGTTGCCACGTCGGCACGCGTACGCGCCACGCTGGACGGAGACCCGCTGGCGACGCCAGCCACACCTGGCGGGCGAAGCCGTCGACGCGCTCGACGGTGACGTCGCCAACGAGGCCGCCGGCCACCGACGAAAACGCCGTCAGCATCGCTTCGTGCGACGGCACACCGAAGGTGCCCAGGGGCGCCAGGCTCTGGCCCACGCCGTCGGTTTGTCGCACACCGTCGGCGCCAATGGCCACGGTGCGGTCGGCGCCCTCGACGGAGACTCCCTGAACGATGGGCGTGATGCGCACAATGAAGCGAGAGCCGATGCGATGGGCCTTGACGGTGACGTCGTCGGCGTGGGCGAACGCGGCGTCGGTCAGGAGCCAGGATGGGTCCTGCACCATGTGCCTGGTCGCGGCCTCGACGGTGGACGGTCGCCAGGCGCTGGCCGCCGGCAGATCCAGGCGCGGCAGCGTCGTTTGGGCCACGGCGGGCAGGGCAGAAAGCGTCACGAGAGCAAGGCCAAGACAAATGCGCTTCATGGCACCGGCGTACCGCCAATCGGAGGCCGCTGCTACCGGGCACTGGCGGTGAACACATGTCGGATAAAGTAAGATGAGAGTGCCTTCGAATCGCGCTCGGCCCCCGAGCGTCTGTCAGGCTTGACGATCCGGGTCTGCCGAACCGTAAGGTCGGCGCCGCACACCCCACCCTGGAGGAGCTGCATCCATGATGCGCCCCATTGCCGCCGCTGTACTTGCCATCTTTGTGAGCGTCCCCGCCGCCGCCGCCGACCTGAACGAGGAGGAGTTCAGGTTGTATTGCGGCTACCTTGAGGCAGTGAAAGATCCCGCCAACGCCAAGCTCAAAGGCAAGGCCCAAACAGACAAGATTGCCAAGATTGCCAAAGTGAAGCCCCAGGTGCTCGCCGCCGCCATCGACAAGGGAGCCGCCGCCGGCAGCAGCTGCGAGAGCATCGCCGAGCAGACCAAGGCCAGCGTCAAGGCAGGCCTGGATGCTGCGCTTCCCGGTCGCCTTTCGTTTTATGACCTCGACGCCAGCGATCCGACCCACGTGGTCGTCAGCGTGGCCTGGCTTGCCATCGACAAGAAGAAACTGATCGAGGAAGCCGCCCTCGTCGCGGCCACGGTCATCAAGCACGCCCCGATGACCAAAACCCTGGCCCTGCGGGGCGTCGATCCAAGCGCCAGCGATCGGACGGCCGATGCCGCCGGTTGGTTTGACGCGAAGATCTCTGGACTCAATGCGCGCCGGATCGACGTGCCCAAGATCTGGGAGTACGCCACCACCCGCTACCGACGGCTCTTTGACGGCATCGTCGAACGTTGAGGGACGACCTCGTCAGTCGACGGGGCCGCCAAAGGTGAGCCCCGCGCCGAGCAACACAAAGAGCCGGTCACGCCCAGTGTCGATCTGGTTGTCGACCACAGTGACGACGGCTGTCGAAACGCCGGGCTCGATGAAGCCGGTGAACGACACGCCGTTGCCCAAAGGCAGGGCCACCTCGAGAGGCAGCAACACCCCCGGGTTCAGGACGACCGCGGACCGGGTGGCGTCATGCGCCGAGGTCACGACTGCGGCAGGCACCAACGAGACCCGAGCCCGCATGTCTCCCAGACGACCCTCCCAGGCTGCGCCAATGCCGACGATGCCTTCGGCGTAGGTGGAGCGGCCCGTGTCGGTGGCGGCGCCGCGCATGACCACCGTTGGGCCCAGGCCCGGAATGATGGGCACAAAGACCGTCGCGCCCACGTAGGGAACGATGCCCGCGCTGGACCCGAGAAAGCCCGCCGCCACCGAAGGCTCCACTGGCCACAGGGTGGCGGCGATGGTGCGTTTGGCTGTCTGGCCGGGGGGCGCCGCAGGGGCGGCCTCGACCGCAGGCGCCGGTGATCCCGGTACTGCCGCCGTCATCATCAACGCCGCGAGGGTGACGGGGAGAACCATGGCGCTGCCTACCTCGCCGCCAGCGCCCTGTCATGGCCGTTCCTCAGCGCCTGGCAACATGGCCGTCGCTGCCACCGATACCCGCCGTGGCCAACGGATTGTTCGTCAAGGTAGGATGTCGCCATGATTCGTGCCCGCGCCTTCTTGCTGCCCCTTGGCTTGGTTCCCCTCATCGCTGCCGGACTGTGCGGAGATACGGCCCCGCGCAGCCAACAGGAACTGATTCAGGAGCAGGCCTGCGTCGCCAACCAACTCAAGGGCGACCTTGACCGCGCTGAATCCAACTGCGAGTTGTGCCTCGAATTCAACGAGCGCAACGCCGAATGCCTGAACTCGATGGGGCTCATCTGGTTTTTGCGTGGCGACGACGATCGCGCCAAGAGCTATTACATTCGCGCCATTCGCGAAAACAATGATTTCGGTCAGGCCCGCAACAACATGGGTGTGATCGAATTCAAGCGCGGCAACTATTTGGAGGCCGCCCGCTTCTTCGAGGGCGCCATCGAAGTCGACCCCCGCTACCAGGATGGTCGCTATAATTTGGCCCTCGCCAATTTACGTCAGGGTCAATTGGTCATGGCCAAGCTCTCGGCGGTCTCCACCGTCGACGACATCCAGGTCGCCATCCGGAAAGCCGACGTCTTCTACACCAAGGCCGAGACCCATTACCGACGCATGTTTGAGCTCTTCCCCACCCACGCGCCCAGCTACGGCGACATGGGTGTCATCATGATGTCTCGCGCTGCCGGCGCCGCCACCGAGGACAAACGCAAGGTTTTCATCAAGGACGCTGAACAATATCTCGTCCGCTGCCTCGAGGTCGACGACGTCAATCTCGATTGTCATGGCAACATCGGGCATCTGTTCTTGGTGGGCGGACGATTTGACGAATCGCTGTTTCACTTCATCCAATGCCTCGCTGCCGATCAAGGCAACGCCATCTGCGCCAATGAGTTGAAGCAGGCCTACGCTGGTTCGCAGCTCAAGAGTGAAGCTTTGCGCAAATACATGGACCAACTCATTGCCAACCCAGGCTATGCCCAGGGTCATTACGGCTTTTGTCTGGCCCTTTTTGACAAAGGGCTCATCGACATGGCGGTCACTGAATGTGAAAATGCACTCAAGCTGGACGAGGGTATTTGCCTGGCCCACTACCAACTGGCGAAGCACTATAAGTCGGTCCTCGACAAGGATCTTGCCTTGCAGAACTGTCGTGGGCTCATCCGCTGCGCTGGCGAGGGCAAGCATCAGAGCGAAGTGCAAGACTGCAAGACCATCGTTCAGGCTCTTGAGGTGCAGTAGTTCTCGCATCTCCAGCGCGCGCTGCAGCTCAAGGGACGCGTGAAACCGGCCATAAACGGTCGCCGTGCTCGCGCATCATCACGTGCGACCAAACGACGGCGGATTTTCCCTTGGGCACGTTCCGGTTGCCAGCACACTGGAACGTGTGAAAGACGACGTCGTCTTGGCTGCTGGCTGACTGGCCCATTGATCGCGCGATTCCTGGAGACTCATCGCCATCGTCGGGGCGCCCAGGGTATGGTCTGTCAGCCGGTACCGGGCGTCGACGGTGCGTTTACAGCCCCAAAGGCCAGCTGATGGTGTTGCTGGCATTGACGCTCGACCGCCCTCGGGTGCCGATGGTGCCGCGGGCGTCAGCGTCGACGGGTCGGCGGCGGCATCGTCGAAGGAGGACCCTCCTCCGACACACGACGAGGCTTGACCGACGGCAGTGCGGGGACCACCGGGCGGCCCATGGGGCGGGCTGCTGGCCGGATGGCTGCTTCCTGGCCCTCGACGACGGGGAGCATCTCGTCCACCTCCAACTCGATGTTCATCTCCTCAATGGAAGAAACTTCTCCCGAGCCAAAGTCAATGACAAGACTCTCATGGCCACCGCCGGCACCAAAGCCGCCCGCGACTGCCCGCGGGTTGCGAACCGTCGCTTCATCATGGCCAATCATCTCGGCTTCAAGTTCTGGCGAGAGCATGATGGACGGTGTTTCGGCCGCCGGGCGGCGCGGCGCCATGTTCACAGCCGGCAGGGCCGTCTCGGTGTTGAGGCTCATCGGGAGCGATTGGATGCCACGGCTGGGCACAGGTTGCTGCTGCTGTTGGGCCTCAGCCAACTGAGCCTGCAAGGCCTGCTGCCGTTGTTGCTGCTCGAGTTGTCGCTGTATGGCTGCTTGGCGCGTTTGCTCCTCAAGCCTGGCCACACGCTGGGCCTCGCGCGCTGTCTCCTGACGCAGGGCTTCGGCCTGGCGCGATTGTTCGAGTTGGACTTGCATGTGCATTTGGGCCTGCATGTGCATTTGGGCCTGCATGTGCATTTGGGCCTGCATTTGCATTTGGGCCTGCATTTCCATTTGGGCTTGCATTTGCATTTGCATTTGAACCTGGCTGGCTTGGGCTTCCAGCTGGCGCTGGATCTCTGCTTGCGCTTCAGCCGCCAGGGCCTGTTCTTCAAGCTGGCGTTGGACCTCAAGCTCAGAACTGCTTGGTACGATGGCTCGAATTTGCGTCGTGTCCTGAACGATCTCGCCCATCGGCCAGGAGGGTGACTCGAAGATATGCGTCGCACGCACATTTTCATCACTCTCGTCGGCGAGCATCGCGCCATCTTGCGACGACACCGGTCGCTCGGCGGTTTCATTCAAGACCGGCGAAGTGAGTCCGATGTGGTCGAATGCTGCATCCAGGCGCGCCCCATCGCTCATGGGCAGGTCGTCGTACCCGCCGATGACAGCGCTGGGACTTGATTCGCCCGTGATGGCCTCATGGGTCAGCTCGTCCCCAACCCGAGCGGAACGAAGCAAGGGGTGCGATGCGGTCTGTGGCGCCGTATCGCCAAAGTCGCTGGCCAATGCTCGATTTTTGAGGTCCTCGGCGGCCGTCCCGGTGAATGCTTCAACCCCCGCGTGCATATCTCTCGCCATCAGCACGATGGACTTGTTGAGGACGTCGTTGTCGACCGAAGGCGGCGCTTGACCCCCGAGGAAGAGGTGGTTGAGGAATTGGGCCAGGTTCTCCCGACTCGCCTTGGGATTGAGCTTGTACAAAGCAGCCGTGACGTTGTCGCGGAACTCTTCGGCCGTAGCATAGCGACTGTCGCGCTCGAGGGTGGTGGCATGCTCATAGACCCGATCGATCGCGCGCGGCACGCTCGGGATTCGGTCAGAGGGCATGATGGGCGTCGGGCGGGCCACCATTTCCAGCAGCTTCAAGGGGTTTTCCTCGACGAAGCGCTTGGTCCCGGTCACCAATTCGAACAGGACGATGCCACACGAGTAGACGTCAGTTCGAACATCGAGGAGTTGCCCTCGAGCTTGCTCGGGACTCATGTAGCCGAAGTTCCCCAGCAGCACGTTCGCCTGGGTTTCCTGGGAGCGTTGCGTCGACTTGGCGAGGCCGAAGTCGATAATTTTGACCTCCCCCTCGAAGCTGACCAGGACATTTTGCGGTGAGATATCCCGGTGGATGAGATTGATGAGTTGGCCGTCGGCGTCGACCTGGCGGTGGGCGTAGGCAAGGCCGCTCAGCACCTCACGGACAATGAACAGGGCAATGTCGAGTGGAATGCGCTTTTTCTTCTCATGGCAAAAACGCAGCACCCGACGCAAATCGAAGCCGTCGACGAACTCCGTCGCCATGTACAATTCGTCGGCGACCTTACCGAGGTCATAGACTTGGACAATGTTGGGATGCTGCAGGCGCGCCCCAAGTTTGGCCTCGTCGACAAAGCGGGCTCCGACGTCGTTGTCGTGCGTGAATTTCTTCAGCAGTTTTTTGACGGCGTAGTACTTCTCGAAACCGGTGATGCCGCTCGTGCGAGCGAGATAGATTTCACCCATGCCGCCGCGGGCCAGCATCTTGAGCAAGCTGTAGTTGCCAAATGGGCGGGGCAGCTCGGACGGGGCTGGACGGTCCGTCACGGCTCACCTCCGAAATCGAGGTCAACCAAGGCGAACTGCACCGGCGCGTTGACGCCACGAATCCATGAAGGGTCCAAACGCGTCACCCGAAACCCCACCTCGCCGGCGAGCATCGTTCGCACCGCATCGCTGACCAAGACGCCATGCGCGCCGCCGCGGGGGCTCTTGGGTGCGTAGTCGACCGCCGCGCGAGCGATGATGAAGGGCAGGCCAGCTTCGACGTAGGAGACGGATCCTTCATCGCCGAAGAAGCCGACGACGCCGTTGCCGGCGTGCAAGCCGGCTACGACTGAAGGTGCATCGGCGATACCGGCGTCGTCAGCGTCGGCGGCGACCACGCCACCGACCTCGATGGCGCAACGAACGGCTGCACGTGCTCCGGCTGGGTCGGCGGGGAACACCACCAGGTGGCCGTGGCCAATGACCTGATCGACGCGGCCGCCGTTGGCTCGGGCCCGGCTCGCGATCGTTGAACAAAAGGTGTTGAGATGCGCTTTGACCTGGTCGGAATTGGCGCGCTCGCACCAGGCGTCAAAATCGGCGAGAGCGATGTACGCCACGGTGACGGGGCGGCTCGCCACCGTCGTCATGTGCGTGTCGCCGGCGGCGATGGCCTCGACGTGGTCGACGATGCTTGGCAGCACGCTGGAGCGCATCGCCTGGCGCAATGCGACCTGGGCGAGGGCCTGGGCCTGGGCCAGCTCCAAGGCGTCGGCCGTCTGGGACCGTTCGACTTGAAGGGTATTGACCGTCGTCATCAGGGCCTCGCGTTCGGCGACGCTGCGCGCGAGATCTGCCTGCAGGGTTTCAGCACCGGCGATGCTTTCGAGCTCTCGCCGCCTCGCGCTTGCCACGAGTTCGAGATCCCGCTGCTTGGCCTCGAGCACGTTGGCCATCTGTCCCTGGAGGTCCGCGACGCGTGTCTCGAGGCCCGTCCGTTCGGCCTCGGCCGTCAGGGCCTTGCGGGCCATGTTGGCAAGTTCCTGTTGGAGGGCTGCGCGCTCCTGGTCCGCTGCAGCCTTGTCTCGCTGCGCGGCGAGCTTGAACTCGTGGGTTGCCTGCTCGGCCTGTTCGACGCCGTGGTCACGATTGGCGTCCCGCATGGCCCTGTCGCGTCGCTCCTCGTCGACGTCCTGCTGCAATGCCAGATGCTCAGCCTCCAGCGCACGCAGACGCTCAGCAAGTCGGGCGCGTTCGGCTTCGGCGGCCAGGGCCGATCCTTCCAACGCGCTGACGTTGGCGCCGGTTTCCGAGCCGTTCGCCTCGGCACCTTTTCGTTCTCGGTCGAGGCGCATTCCCACCACAAGAGCAATGCTCTTGAGCGTATCGAATTCTACCGTCGAAAACGCGCTCGTGGCCTGTGCACGCGAGAGGTACAAGACCGCCAAGAGCGAGCCATTGGGCAGGGTAACGGGTGAAGCCATGACCGCTCGGGCATCCGCCGGGTCAAGGGATTGAACGACCCCCTCGGCGACGACGTCACGACTAAAGAGACTCTGCTTGGTGGCCAAGACGTGGCGAACGACCGGCCAGAGCACCTGGCTCTCGTTGCGTCGTTGGGCGTCTGGCGGCAGCACAACGGGCGTCTGGACCTGGCCATCATGGTCGACAGCGACGTAGGCAGCGATCCCGGCTTCGACCAGCTCACGGCAGATGTGCATGGTGTCAGGTACCCAGCCTTCGCTGCCTTCAGCGCACACTTCCGTGACACGCACC
>CAJBHN010001244.1 GCA_903952805.1 uncultured Myxococcales bacterium
CGTCTTCGTCTTCGTCTTCGTCTTCGTCTTCGTCTTCGTCTTCGTCTTCGTCTTCGTCTTCGTCTTCGTCTTCGTCGGCAGCGCGGCGCTTGCCGGGCTTGTCGAGGCCGAAGGCGGCGGTGATGGCGTTGTCGTCGCGGGACGAGGAGGCCTGGGTCCAGGTGGCCAGGTTCGCCATGGCAGTCTGGACGATGGCGAGGTCGTCGCTGCCGAGATCGGTGACGATGGTTGAGATCTCGGGGAGGGCCCGCAGGGCTGCCCGTTGCTGGTAGCGCTCCTTGACGTCGTCGCTGGCTTCCAGCTCGACGTCTGTGGCGTACAGGCCCTCCATGTTCTTGACCCTGGCGTACTCGATGTTGAGCTTGCCCAGGCTCGGCAGCTCGCGCAGCACCTCAAGGTTCCGGATCTCGGCGTTCTCCAGGTTGAGCTCGCGCAGCTTCTTGAGTTCTCTGAGGGGGGAGAGATCTTTGACCCGATCGAGGTGCTTGAGACCCAGCACCTCAAGGTTCTTCAGCGCGCCGATGTCGTCGAGGGTGGTCAGCCCCGACCAGCTGATGCTGAGCTCGCGCAGCGAGCCCAGGGCCCGCAGGGGGGCCGCGTCGAAGACGCCGCAGTGGTCGAGGTTGAGCTTCTCGAGGGAGGTGAGCTCAGCAAGGACCCTGGGCAGGGCCTTGAGCCGGGTGACATCGTCGGAGCGCGACACCATCGCGCCGCCGTTGAGGGCCTGGCTCAGGTCGAGTTCGCGCAGGGAGGTCAGGGCGCCCATCGAGGCGGGCAGGCCGTTGATGGCATAGTCGACGGTGAGCTTTTCGAGCCCGACCAGACCACAGATGACGTCGGGAAGGACCTTGGAGGGGCGCAGGTCGAGGGTGAGTTCGCGCAGGGAGGCCAGAGTCTGAAACGACGCTGGCATCGCCGGCAGGTTGGCGCAACGAATCGAGAGGCACTGCAGGCCGGCCAGGCCGCCGACGTCGTCGGGCAGGCGCTGCTCCCCCTGATCGGCACCAGGTCCCCAGAGATCCAGCGAGGTCAATTCCGGCAGGCTCCGGGCGACGGCCCCCACGGTCCCCTCGAGGTCGGCGCTGGTGAAGCGCAAGCGCCGCAGCGCCGTCATGCTCGACAGCGACGCCGGCCAGGAGATGACCGAACACGACGACACGATCAGGGTTTCGAGGTTCGAAAGGCCAGCGATGTCCCCGGCGATGACGACCGGGCCGACGTTGTCTTCGGCATAGATCTCGAGCAGGGTCAGACTTGGCAGGTGCCTGGCCACCAGGGCGAGGTCGCCGGCGATGTCGTTGGTCCGCAGCTTGAGTTCGCGCAGCCCGGGAGGCACCGGCATGGTGGCGATGTCGACGTCGCTGACCTCCAGGCGCGTGACCCCCAACCGGCCCACCAGGGCCGGCACCACCAGCCGCTGGCCCTCGGCGGGGCGCAGCCACAGCATGCGCAGCTTCGGCAAGGTCAGCAGGACCTCGGGCAGCACCAGGTCGGCGGGCACCTGGGCGAGGTTCAGCTCCTCGAGTTCGACCAGCTGGACGATGCGCTCGTCGAGCACATCACCATCGTCAAACGAGTTGTAGATGGTCGTGGTGCGGGGTTCGCTGGCGAGGGCTTCGTCTTGGGTGGGCATCGCGTGCTCCGGAGTGATTGAGCGACGCTAGTCGATGGGCTCGTCGTGCATTGGATGTCGCACACTGGCACTTCGCCACGGGCAGGCTCGCCGGCTCGCTGGTGTCGCCATCAGTCCAGCACCACCTGCTGATGACGTCGCAGCATGGCGCGCACGGTGTCAGCGGGGTCGCGGGCATTCCCGCGCCCGACGGTGCCCAGCAGGCGAGCCGCCGCCACCGGCGTCCCCCGGGCCGGCAGGTCGGCGAGGCACTCGCGCAGGGGCGGCATCTCGATGCGCGCGCTCGCCAGCCGCTCAAAGAGGTCGGCGTTGTCGTCGAGTCGTTTACCGTCAGACAGATGTCGATGACCTTCGCCGACAACGCACCAAGCTGGTGCCTGACGTCGCGGTCGGCGGCGGCGGCACCGTGGCCGATGCCCTGGTGGCCCGCATGGTCAGCCAGGCCTGATGGCGACGGGACGCTCCCGTACGCCGGGTCGGCACCTGCTGCGGCTGCACCCGGATCGCGGCGAGCGTCGTCGGCGACGTCGGCGACTCAGGCGGCGTCCGCGCGCCAAACGGCGGCTCGCGGATCAACGCTTGGATTCTCAGAGATTTTCTTGGGTCAGCCGGTCCATGCTGAGACATTTCTCACGATGGAGGTCGGAAAACCTGCCTTCGCGATCGCCATCGACCGGCGGGTTCGTAAATGGTCACAGGAGTCCACCATGCGTGTTCGTGACTTGATTGTGCTCAGCCTCCTCGTGCCCGCCGCAGCCCAGGCCCGCAGCAGCTACGTGGCAAACTTCCCCAATGGCCGCGCCATCGACGGCAGCGGCTGCATCAACTGCCACAACTCCGCTGGCGGCGGTGATGCCCGCAACCCATTTGGCCGCGCGCTGGGCAGCTCGACCAACTGGGCGCGCGTCTGCCCCACCGACAGCGATGGCGACGGCCAGACCAACGGCGAAGAATTGGGTGATCCCGATTGCATCTGGGCCCGCGGTGCCGTGGCCGCCCGCACCACCGACATCAGCAACCCCGGCCAATCCGGCTCGATGTCTGCCGACCCCACCGGCGGCTCCACCGGCGGCGAGGGCGAAGGCGAGGGCGAAGGCGAGGGCGAAGGCGAAGGCGAAGGCGAGGGCGAAGGCGAGGGCGAAGGCGACGACGACAGCGATGATGGCAGCGGCGAATCC
>CAJBHN010001245.1 GCA_903952805.1 uncultured Myxococcales bacterium
CCCACCCCGAAAAGCCGAAGCGGTTGTTTCGCGGACCAAACAGCGGCGCGTCGTCGTCGTAGGTGGCGAGCAGTTCGTCGTCGAGAAACAGCCGCAGCCGCCGTCCATCCGTGCGCTCAATGCGCCACCGATAGCTGCGGTTGGCCTCAAAGCGCGTTCGGCGCGTCACGCGTTTGACCTCGTGCTCATCGAGGCGAGCGATACCGGTCAGGGTGTTGTTCCAACCGCCGACGATGACGACATAGCCGCTTTCGTGTCGAATGCCGTCGCCAAACACCTCGACCTTCATGTCGACGGCGGCAGAGCTCGACGTCGATGTGAATTCAATGCGGGTGTTCCGGCTCAGCGGCGTGCGCAACCACAGCCCGAGGTTGCGGTCCCCCAACGTCGTCAGCGCCTCGTCGACGACGCGCCAACTGCCCCCCTGCATGTGGTAGCGCGTGCGCAGCGACGGCTCGCTGAAGGTGTCGACGACGGCGGCTCCCGAAGGGGTGGTGGCGGGAAAGGTCGGCAGACAGGCAAGGCCCGGCGCCACAGACAAACAGAGACAGCACAAGCGCATTGACACGGTCGCCAGCGTAGACGACCCCGACTTCACCATGCACGTCGACCAGCCGCGCACCATCCGGGCCCTGATTGCCGCCACCGCCCCGTGGCTGGCCAAGCGTGGTTCGTCGTCGGCGCGCCTGGATACCGACCTGATGATCGGGCACGCGCTGGGTCTCAAGCGCCTTGACCTCTACCTCGACCTCGACCGACCGCTCAGCGACGACGAGCTCGCCCGCTGCCGGGAGCTGGTCAAGCGTCGCGGCCAGGGCGAACCGATCGCCTACATCCTCGGCCATCGGGAATTTTACGGCATCACCCTGGCCGTGACGCCGGCGGTGCTCATTCCCCGCCCCGAGACCGAACGCCTCGTGGAGTTGGCGCTGTCGATGCTCCCTGACGACGCGGAAGGCCTGTTCGTCGACGTGTGCACCGGCTCGGGATGCATCGCGCTGGCCATCTTGGAACATCGCCCCGGACTGACCGCCCTCGCCGTCGACATCTCCGGCGCCGCCCTCGTCGTCGCCCGCGCCAACGCCATCACCCTCGGACTCGACGACCGCATCACCTTCTTGGAGGGAGACCTGCTGGCACCGTGTGCCGACGTGCGCGACGCGCGGCTGGTCGTGTCAAACCCTCCCTATGTCGTCCCCGGCAGCCCCCTGCTCGCCCTGGACGTGGCCGCCTTCGAGCCCAAGGTCGCCCTCTATGGCGAGGAAGCCGATGCCCTGGGGCACCACCGCCGCCTCGTGCGCCAGGCGGCCGCCATCCTGGCCCCAGACGGCGCGTTGCTGATGGAAATCGGCAGCGACCAGGGCGCCGCCGCCATGGCGATCCAGAGCCCGCTGTTTGCCTCCGCCAGCGTTGAACGTGATCTCGACGGGCACGATCGCGTCCTCGTGTTGCGTCGGTGATCCCCAACAAGCGAAGCTGACGCCGTGCAAGCCCGGACCGTCATGGTGCTCGACTACGGCATCGCTCGACCGCGACGGCTGATGTTTGCGCTGTCGGCCATCGGCATTGAAGCGCGCCTGACCGACACGCCGCTGTCCGCTCGTCAAGCAGACATCCTGATTGTCCCCGACGGCGACGACCACGACGACGCCCTCGCCAAAGGCATCTCCAGAGGTGTCATCGACGCCATTGCGACCCACGTCGAGAGGGAACGCCCCTTGTTGGCCATTGGGCTGGGCCTGTGCTTTCTGCTGCAGGGTCGCACCCACCCGGCCATGCCACCTGGCGCCGACGTCTTTCGAGCGCCGGTGCAGCGCTTCGACCCGCGCATGGCCAACGATGACGGTGAGCGTCCGCTGTTGTCGCCCCACCTGGGCAGCTCGTTTGTCGTCGGCCTCGACCGCCACCCTGGCCTGCGAAGCACGGTTCCCACCGGCGCCGCGGGTGCCTGGTACACGTTCAGGCATCGGCTGTGCGCACCAGCACGCATCCCCCAGGCCGACGTCGCGGTCGCCCACCACGGCGTCCCCTTCGCCGCCGCCATCTGGCGCGGGCCCACGCTCGCCTGCCATTTCTTGCCCGAACAATCCGGCGCCATCGGCCTCGAAAGCCTGCGGGCCTTTTTCGCCGCCACCACCTCGACCCAAACCCCCGCCACCTCGCCTCCCAAGGCCCTGCCATGACGCTTGCCCGCCGCCTGTGCGCTCTCGTCGACGTCGACGAGCGCGGTCG
>CAJBHN010001246.1 GCA_903952805.1 uncultured Myxococcales bacterium
CAGCGACCTGCTTTTTGGCCTCGACCAGCTGCTGCTGCATGTCGAGCAGCATCTGGTTGAGCATTTTCTCGGGGTCTTCCGCCTTGTTGATGGCGTCGTTGACGTTGGATTTGAGAAGCGTCCCGAGGCGGCTGAAAATGGTCATTCGGGCTCCAAAAGGTCCTGAGGGGAGTCTACGCGCTGCGCCATTCCCTGCCCACCGGCGGGACGGCGGCGAAAGATCACGACTTGGGCTTTTCCGTCTTCAGGAAGGCCGACAGGCGTTTGTAGTGACTGGTGATGGCCAGGTTGAGCGCATCGACAGAAGCCTGAAACTCGTTGAAGTCGAGGTTCTCGGCTTGCAGCGTGTCGTTGGCCACGACGTTGTTGCCGTCGAGGCCGTAGGCACCGTGGAGCATCTCGCTGGCATTGAGGCGCAGCAGCTCCTCGTACAGGCCAAGCCGGTCACAGTCGGCCGGGATCTCGAGGAGCTTGACGTGAAACACGACGACCGGGTCGTTGAGGCTGACGATCAGGCTCTCCACCAGATCCTCGCTGTCGCGCAGCATCCAGGTCTTCCTGCCGAGCTCTCGGTAGGAGAGCCCCATGCGGATCATGAAACTCTCAATGTCCTGCTCGGTGACCATTGTTGCTCCTTGGGGCCATCCGCATTCACCAACCGTCGACACGGCGGAGAATGCGGCGTCGGTGTCGTCGCCGATTTCCACTGATGGTGTCAACCGCTGGTCGGGTCCAGCGCCATCCCGACTGGCGTCACATCTGTGTCATGAAACATCGCACCCGCCGCCATCAACGAGGTCAAGGCACCGCACGTGGCGTCAGCGTCAGGCGGGCCTGGGTTTCCCATTTCGCCTTCCCCGCCTCGGGGGTCAAACTCATTTGGGCCAGGTGCAGCAGGGCTGTCTGGCAGCGAACGGGGGTGCTGCCCTCGGGGATCACCGCGCGGACGTAGCTGCCGTCAGATTGCAGCCGGCGGGCCTTGACGTTGTCGGCCATGATCAAACCCATGATCTCGTCGAGCACGCGGGCCTTCAGCCCATGGTCCTCGATGGGGAACATGGTCTCGATGCGGCGGGTGAAGTTGCGGGTCATCCAGTCCGCCGACGCCAGCAACACATCGGCCGTGGGCCCCGCGCCAAAGATGAAGATGCGGTGGTGCTCCAGGAATCGGTCGACGATCGACGTCACTTTGATGCGCTCCGACACACCGGGCACCCCCGGACGCAGCGAGCACATACCGCGCACGATGAGATCGATGTCGACGCCAGCCACCGACGCCGCGTACAGGGCCTGGATGATGGTCGGGTCGACGCAGGCATTCATCTTGGCAATGATGCGCGCGGGTTCGCCCTTCCTGGCCTTCTCCGCTTCGCGATTGATGAGGAACAGCAAGCGATCCAGCAACGTCAACGGCGCCACCGTCAGCTTCTTCCACTTCGGCGCATCCGACAGGCCCGTCAGCATGTTGAACAGCGCCGAGACGTCGTCGGCGATGTCCTGGCGGGCGGTGAAGTAGCTGAGGTCGGTGTAGACCTTGGCCGTCGCTGTGTTGTAGTTGCCGGTACCGAGGTGGATGTATCGCTTGATCGAGTTGTACTGCTCGCGCCGAACGACGAGGGCGACCTTGCAGTGCGTCTTCAAGCCGATGAGGCCGTAGACGACGTGGACCCCCGCCTCTTCAAGCCGACGAGCCCAGGCAATGTTGTTGGCTTCGTCGAAACGAGCCTTGATCTCGACGAGGACGGCGACCTGCTTGCCGTTTTCCGCCGCCCGCGACAGCGCCCACGAGCACGATGAGCACGCGCGCTGCGTGCAGCGGCTCTGCGCTGAGAGTGCCGAAGCCCGCGCGGGCAGAGAGCGCCTCGCCCACGACGACGAGGGCGTTGAGCGTGGCCGAGCCCGAGCCGACGGACACGTCGGGGCTCGGGTCGGCGACGGCGATCACGGTGGCTCCGGCGGCGGCGGCGCTCATCCGCACGCACTCGCACACCGCCTCTGCCATGTCCTGAGTCGTGGCCGACACAGCAATCACGCCCCAGCCTCCCGCACAGCCGGACGGCGTCCGGGC
>CAJBHN010001247.1 GCA_903952805.1 uncultured Myxococcales bacterium
AAGGCAACGAGCGGCGCTTCGACCTTTTCCAGCCGGCGGTGCGTTGCCCCGACTGCGGTGCTTTGCTGGACCCCGTCGTCGACCTCGACGCGCTGGCTTCGCGTGCGGCGTCGTTGCGTGACGGCCTGTTGGCGCGCCGCGCCCGTCCGTTGGATGCACGGGATCGCAGCGGCGTATGGCGCTTTCGCGACCTGTTTTGGCCTGGCGCCCTGGAGGCCAGCGAAACCGTCACGCTGGGCGAGGGCAATGCCGGTGTCGTCGAGTTGCCGTGGTCCCTGCCGTCGTCGTCGCTGACGCAGCCGTCGTCGATGCCGACATTGTCGGTGGTCCGCTGCGGTGAAAACCCCACGGGTTCCTTCAAGGACCTTGGAATGACGGTGCTTGGCACATGGGCGGCGGCCATCGCGCGTCGACGGGCCGGACAGGGCAAGGCGCCACCTGTCCTGCTGTGTGCGTCGACGGGGGACACGTCGGCGGCGCTGGCTGCATACGGTGCGCGAGCTGGACTGCCGGTCGTGGTCTTGCTGCCGACCGACAAGATATCCCCCGCGCAGTTGGTGCAGCCCCTTGCCCATGGCGCGTGTGTCATCGCCATCGACGGCGACTTCGACACGTGTATGCGGGTGGTGGCGGGCATCGCTGATCGCGCACAAGGCGCGGATGACCAAGACGCGCTGCTTTTGGCCAACTCCAAGAACCCGATTCGCCTTCTTGGACAAATGACCGTTGCCCTTGAGATCGCCGAAGCGGCCTGGCTCGGTGGTCGCCTTCCCGTCGTCGTTTGTGTGCCGTCGGGCAATCTTGGAAATATCTCAGCGCTGCATCTGGGCTTCAGCATCGCCCGGGCCGTGGGCATGATTGACCGTTTGCCTCGCCTGGTGGCGTGCCAGGTCGACGCCGCCAACCCTCTGTATCGCCTGGTCGTGTCGTCGTCGTCGGAGACGTCGATGGCTGCTGCGGCAACCCATGCCTCGGCCATTCGCATTGGTGCGCCGGTGAGTCTGCCCCGTGCATTGCGGGCCCTGACAGCGACCCGGGGCACCGTGACCTCCGTCAGCGAAGAGGCGTTGCTGTCGGCGTCGGCTCGGGCTGATCGGCTCGGGCTCTTTGTCTGCCCACAAACGGCGGCGGCCCTGGCCGGCGTTGAGCAGCTGGTGACCCGGGGGGAGGTCTCGGCCGCCGACCACGTCGCCGTGATAGCCACTGCGTCCGGTTTGAAATTTGTCGAGCAGAAGACCGCGTTTCACGCGGGTTCCACGGTCCTGGGTGATCTGTTCTTGTCAGCGGGCACCCAGGCCCTGCGCAATGCGCCCAGGGTGGTGGCCCCCGACGTCGACGCGGTGTTGGCGGTCATGGCCGGGGTCGGTGCCCGGTGACCGGGCTGCGTCGGCGTGAATTACTGGGGGCGCTGGCCGCGGCGACGTTCTCAGCAGCGACTGCCCAAGCAACGTCGTCGTCGTCGTCGTCGTCGGCCCTTGTCGACGAGCTCTATGGCAATCGCCTCATGTTTGCCGTCAATGGCCGGCCTTTAGTGCCCCTGGGCATGATGCAAGGCCACAGTCGCCTGGTGGTGCGCGCCAGTGGCGGCCTGGTGCTCGACGTCGGCGGGATCATCATCGAGGTGCCGGGCGAGACGCCCGTCACGATCGAACGCCTGACCGGCTCGCCTGGCGTCGTTCGTGAGTTGCAGGTCATCGAGACATTGGAGGGCAAGGACCGGAGTCGTCGTCGCGCGGTCATGGACGCCTGGACGAAGCGTGGCGTGGCGGTGGCGGCCTTCGACGTGGGTGGCGTGTATGGCGTCAAGGGTACCGTGGTCGACAACCGTGCTGTGCTCATTGTCCACGACGGTGTCCTGCCGGCGGGCTTGTCTGAGGCGCGCCCGGTGCCCTTTGAATGGCTCGACGTAGCCCCTGCTGCGACGTTTCAGGTCCAAACGCCGCTGTCGTCGCCGACAGGGCCTTGGGCTCGCGTACGGGCCCGCGACGGCGGCGCCGTCGTGGTTGAGGCCGTTGAGCACTCCGTCGGCTACGCGGAGCACGGTTTTGAGGACCGCTTTCTGCGCGACGAGGTCCTCATCGTTCCCGATCGCCGCGGCTTCATGGCCGTCGTCAACCTCGTCGACGAAGACGCCATGGTTGCTGGGGTACTCCCCTCCGAGATGTTTCCGTCGGCGCCCATGGAGGCTTTGAAGGCCCAGGCGGTGACGGCTCGTGGTGAGCTGTTTGCCAAGATTGGTCGACGTCACTTCGCCGATCCGTTCCTGGTCTGCACGGAACAGCACTGTCAGGTGTATCGGGGCAAGGGGGCCGAGCATCCCCGCACCAATGACGCCGCCCACGCCACCTCAGGCGAACTCGCGTTCCTCGGTGGTCACGTGGTCGACAGCGTCTATTCGGCATGCTGCGGGGGGCACACCGAGCCTGCCGAGGTGGTCTGGGACAAGCCGCCGCGACCAGAGTTGGTGGGCCGTCCAGATTGCCCGTTGTCGGCGCAGGCATTGCCAGCCTGGTTGGCCAGGGACGCCGCCGCTGGCTTCTTCGGCGATCGGATCAGCGCGGGGCGATTGGTCTCTGAGCCCCTGGTGCCCCAAAGCCAGGAGAGCGACGCTGCCGTGCGAGCGTTCCTGGCTCAGCCTCGCGTCGTGGCGTGGTGTGGGCGCAGCACCTTCAACCAAAAGGGGACGGGCTGGCGATGGGAGCGTCGCTTTGCAGTCGACGAATTGACCAAGGCCTTCGCCGACCTCGGTGTGGGGGCGGTCGTCGCCGTCGTTGTCGACGGTCGAGGCCCCGGTGGCCGGCTGCGGGCGCTCCGGATTGTGGGCGACAAGGGGGAGGCCCGCGTGCTGCGCGAGTTGCCGGTCCGCAAGCGGCTGGGCAACTTGAAGTCCGGGCTCTTTGTCATCGACGACGAGCGAAGTCCGGACGGAGCGCTGGTGGCGTAACGATTTTCTGCGTTGGCATCGCTACTGTCGCTGGCATCAGAGGTTCACGCGTCTGTGGCTGCGAGAGGCTGTCAAGGCGAGCCTTGACGGGGGTGACGGATTCCACGCCAGGCAGTCCCTGGCCCGGTACGTGGTCCGGGGGGAGCTCGATGCCGAGGCGGCTGGACCGGGCCACTTCCGCTGCCTGCGCATTGGAAACGCGCGCTTGCGGGGCGGCAGGTGCCAAGGGCTGTCGTGGTGACGTGCCGGTGCGGGCTTCCGTCGGTCGACGCTGCTGAGTGAAAGGGGCGCCTGCCGCGGCGAGGATGCTTTCGGCGACGGGGCGTTCCGGTGCACGTATACGCCAAACCCATGGCGCAAGAACGGCCAAGGCTAGCGTGGACGACATCAGTGGCGTGACCGTGTTGTGTTCTGCCAGCAGCCAAAGTTCGAGCCCGGTGATGCCGACGGCCAGTCCGGCACCGGCCGCAATGCGGCCGCCTGTCGGCAGCGCTGGGCAGCCAAGCACGGCGAAGGCAATGACGCTACACCAGAGGGCGAAGGCCAGCAGTTTTCCCCAAAACGGTTGTTCCATGTAATCGTCGGCGAGCAGGCTCGCGATACGGAG
>CAJBHN010001248.1 GCA_903952805.1 uncultured Myxococcales bacterium
CCCCCTCCATCTCACGCATCTCTGTCACGTCGCGGAAACTCAGGATGAGCAAGCCTGTCCCCTGCCCCACCCCGCCAGCAGACAACGAAAAGACCCGTTCTTCGTCAGCAACGTTGACATAGACGTCGAAGCTGCGTTGGAAACGGCCGTGGCGCACCTGGTCAACCACCTCACCCCAGCGCCGTGCGCTGTCTGCCACCAACAAGGACTGAAAGTTGATCGACTTCAGCTCGTCGCGGGTACGGCTGAGCAGACGCCGCCCCTCTTTGTTGACGTAATGAACACGCCCTTCGACGTCGATGACCGAAATGCCGTCGGCCGCATATTCGAAGAAGTCCTGGTACTTCCGCAAAGCCTCGGTCTGGCGGACGGCCTGCTCTTGCATCGTCTGCAGGTGCACGTGTTGATTGCGAAACTGGTCAAACAGTCGTGCGTTGCGAAGGGCAATGGCACAGGCGGCAGCCACTGTTTGGCCGAATTGAACCTCGTGATCGGTCAGCATGCGCGATGGCTTCGACGACCGGAGAAACAGGACCCCCGTGACGTGCCCTTCAAACACGATGGGGAACAGCGCCATATTGCGCACACCAAGGCCCAGCAGGTTCTGAGACATCGGCGACAGCATTGGATCGGCCGACACATCGGAAATGATCACCGGGGAGCCGGTTTCTGCGCAGCTCTTGACCTCCGGGTACTTCGACAGCTGGATCCGCAGGTCGCGCACCGTCCGGTCTTCGGACGCCGCCACCATCATGGCGTCGTCATCGTCAGGGTGAAGAAGGATGATCGAACAGCGCTCCAGCGTGAGCACCTCCGCGACCAACCGGGAGACGGTATGCAGAATAAGCTGCATGTCGAGCGATGAGCCCAACGTCTGGGTCAGCTTCAGCAGCAAGGCAGCGTCGCGCTTCTGCCGGTTGAGCTGGGCGAGGGTGCGGGCAGCCCGGAGATTCGCCGTCACCCTGGACACAAGCATGAGGTCGTTGTCGACCTCGGTGACGAAGTCGTCGAAGCCGTCGGCCAGCGCCCGAACGATGCGTTCAGGCTGGTTGGCGCCCCCGACCATCGCCACGGTGCGGAGTGCCGCGTCTGGTCGTTGCTGGCGCAAAAGTTCAGGAATCGACTGGTCTCGCACACCGCGAATATCGGCGTCGACGAGGACGAGGAACGGCGCGACCGACAGCGACAGGTCCAGAACCTCCTCAGCATCGTGAGCTTCGAGGGCATTCCAGCCGTCGGCACGGAGCAACCCGATCACACGCTCGCGACGGCGCGCCTCAAGAATGCCGACGACGGCAATGGGCCGTTGACTGTCGTCGGCAGCATGTTGCTGAAACCGCGCTCGCAGCTCAGGGGAGGTTTTTTCCTCCTCGAAAGACGCGATATCGCGCTCGATGGACTCTGGGTCGGCAGGCTCCGTCACACGCGGACACTAGCATATTCCTTCGTTTTCGCGCCGACGGCCGTTTGTCGACCGCGCTTTTTTGGCTCTTCCCATGCGGGCCAGCAGTCACTCACGCCCCCACGCGGCGCCAGCCGAAGAAGTTGCTGTCCCCGCTTCGGATGGGCACCATGGCTCCCGTGAGCGACCCCCTCGTCCTCCTCGTCGTCAATGACGCGCTCGGCGTTGCGTTGGCTGCTGCTTTGGCGACGCGGACGCCGCCAGTCCGCTGCGAGCGTGTGTCATCGGGGGAGTTCGTTGAGCGATGCACATCGCAACGCGCCGACCTGATCGTCCTGGACGCCGACGTCGATGAGAGCCTTTGCTTTCAATTGCTCCCCGAGGTGCAGGCCCTCCAGGGTGCACCGCAATCCATCATCCTGTTCAGCAATGCCAGCGATCCGCGCCGCTCCACCATCGCAGGCTCGTCCGCTTGGGAATGCGTTGTCGGTGATCAAGACCCATTGCCGTTGGTGTTTGGCCTCTTGGACCGGCTGATGCGGAGCGAAGCTCGCGGTGCCCATCTCGATGCGCAGGCCCGCCAGTTTCGGGCCCTCGTCGAGGCCTCATCCGATGGAATCTACATCCTGCGAGATGGGCACTTTTCGTGGGCCAACCGTCGCTTTGAGGACATGGTGGGCTACACCACCGACGAACTGGCGTTGCCGAC
>CAJBHN010001249.1 GCA_903952805.1 uncultured Myxococcales bacterium
ACCAGCGAGTCGCTGACGACCGCGCAGGCGATGGCTCCCCTGAAGGAGATCCAGGGGGAGCTGAAAGCCTGTTTCAAGGCCGAGGTCGAGTCCAATCCAGACATGCCATCGCAGGTCATCCTCTCCTACACGATCACCGAGGAGGGGAAGGCCATCAACGTCGACCTCGACGCCCGGGAACTGCGGGGTCGGCCGGTGGTGGCCTGCGTCCAGAAGGCCATGACGGCGCCGCGCTGGCCTCGCTTCACGGGTGAACGCAAGAACGTCAGCGTGCCCTTCAAACTCGGCAAGCCGAAACCCGCGGGGCCCTAGTGCCCATCGCCTTGCCATCGTCGTTTGACGACGCGTTCCTGGGCGCCGTCGAAGCCCGGCTGCGGGGGCTGTCGCGGCGCCTGATTGGCGGCGACCTTCGACGCGCGGCGGTGGTGGTCCCTCTGTGCCATGCAGGCCGTCTCCCTGCCGTGCTCTTCACCAAACGCACCGAGACGGTGGGCACCCACAAGGGTCAAGTCAGCTTTCCTGGTGGTCGTTCGGACCCAGACGACGTCGACGCCACCGCCACCGCCCTGCGCGAACTCCATGAAGAAGTCGGCATACGGCCCGACCAGGTGCGGGTCCTGGGTGTGCTCCACGACGTCATGGCCATCACCGGCGTCGCTGTCACTCCCATCGTGGGATATGTCGGCGACGTCGACATTGCTTCATTGCGGATCTCTCGCCACGAGATCGATGAGGCCTTCACGTTGTCGCTCGGCGAGCTCGTCGACCCTGCCCACCGTCTGCCCCAACGACTTGGGAGCCGAATCGCGCCTCTCTTTTCGGCCGGCCCCCACCCCGTGTGGGGGCTGACGGGCTGGATTCTCGACGAGGTCCTGCGCGAAGGGCTGGGGCTGACGCTGACGCCGCTGCTGGACGACACCTGACATCGCGCTGAAGCGTGCTCAGTCGACGACCGAGGCCCCGAGCATCGATGCCAGGCCGACGACCGCCAAGCCTGCCCCCACGCCGATGCCGGCGACACTGAAGGCGTCGGCGAGCTTTTTGCCCTCGCCGCAGGTGAACGGATCGAACGTGCAGCCGCCTGCGTACCAGCCAACGGTGGCGAGGGTGCTGCCGGCAACCAGGCCAAGGCCAACGGCACCGACGCCTCCCCACACCAGCGTCGGCGCCAATGAGGCCTCCGCGACGGGCTGGGGCGCCAGCGTCCAGGCGAGGGAGACAACCTCGCCGTCCACGACCGCGACGGATTCCTGACGGGTCACCAATCCCGGCCCGGCGGCCTCCACCAGATGCATGCCGGGGATGACGCCGTCAAAAGGCAGGCCGCTGCCGACCACGCCGTCGATGCTGACGATGGCCGTCGCCGGATCGACGACCACGACCACGGCGCCTGCACCGCCGACCAGGCGCTTGACGGCGCCGTCGATCCCGGCGTCGCCCGGCACCAGCCGTGGGACGCGCCTGGAGCCCGCAGCGCCGCTCATCAGCAGTTCGTCGTCGGTCACCAACACGATGGCGTCGTGTCCAGCCAGCTGGGCCACGCGGAGCCAGCAGGTCGTGTCGCCAGGGGCGCACACCAAGCCCGACCCCGCGGCCGCGACCAGCAGTTGGGTCGTCTCCAAGGGCGACACCTGTTCGACGCCAACCGCCCCCAGGGCCTGGCGGACGGCGGCGTCGTCGGCGCTGGCGGCGATCACGAGCGTTGGCCCGGCATGCACCGGCAGGGCAACCGCACAGGTCCAGAGACACACACCAAGCACGCACCGACGACTCACGCGAACTCCTCGGCACCGGCAGGGCGCTTCGGCACAAGAGCGCACCCGACCGCGACCGTCCAGACCTGCACCTCCTTGCGTCACTTGGGCTGCTGAACCACGCTGGCGTCGGTGCCAGAGCCCATCGAAAGCGTCGACGACCTGCCACGGACCTTTGGGGACTACACCCTCCTCAAGCCATTGGGTCGAGGTGGCATGGGTGAGGTCTTCCTGGCCCGGCTGCAGGCGCGAGGCCTGGCTGGCGTTGACAAGATCTGCGTCGTCAAGACGCTCCGCCCAACGACCGACCCCGAGTACGAGCGTCGCTTCATCGATGAAGCGCGCCTCATCGGGTTGTTGAGCCACAAGAACATCTGCCCCGTGTTCGACGCTGGCTGCTTCGAAGGTGAGTACTACCTGGCGCTGGAGCACATCGCGGGCCGCGAGGTGCGGCACCTGCAGCAGGCCTGCGAAGTGCGAGGCTCGCCCCTGCCCGGCGCCATTGGGATCCACATCATCAAGGAGACCCTCGAGGCCCTCGATGCCGCCCACCGCATGGTGCACCCGCTGACCAAGGAGCCCCTGCGGGTCGTGCACCGAGACGTCAGCCCCCAAAACGTCATGATTTCCCAGGAGGGTGAGGTCAAGCTCATCGACTTCGGCCTCGCGGTGTCGTCGCAGAAGCTCGAGCGCACCGCCCCGCAGATCGTCATGGGCAAGATGGCCTATATGGCCCCAGAGCAGGCCCGTGGCGACGTCGTCGACGCCCGCGCCGACCAATTCGCCGCCGCCGTCATGCTCTACGAACTGCTCACCAACAGCCGCTATTACGGGGCCCTGCCCATCGACGCCATCTGGCGCATGGTCGGCAGCGGCGGCCATGAGGCCGAGGGCCTGTCCACCCTCGACGATGACCTGCAGCGGGTCATCCGCCGCGCCACCGCTGCCGATCGGGAGCAGC
>CAJBHN010001250.1 GCA_903952805.1 uncultured Myxococcales bacterium
CGGCAAAGGGCAGACACAAGTTTTGCTCTCAGGCGAGATGGCGTGCGCTTGTTTGGCGGCTTCGTGCGCCTGTTCCTTATGTGGGCATCGGTCAGGCCGAACGCATAAAACCTCAACAACCCAAATAACGACGTGTCGATCCACCGCAAACGGCGGCGCATTCTCGAAAGAGGACGAGGATCGGATCACGAACATGGTGGAGTAACCCACCCGAAAAATCGGCCCATCGCGCCCTTCCATCCAGCAGGCGTCCACTACTCCGACTCAACAATTTATGTCCGAAGTTCCCGCTTGAACCTCTACTCAAACAAGGGGCGAAGGCCGCTGACCGCCGTATCACGGTATCTGGATCCACGAATCACGTCGCGAATCTCGAAGCGGACCCATGTCGTCGTGATCGTTCGTTCCAGGAGATACTGGCGTTCTTTAGATGTGTCGTTGAGCTGCAGTTCAGTTTGCTCTCCACCCGCGAACGAGAGCAGCATGCTCCGTACGCGACTGTTGCTCTTGAAAAGGCCCGGCGATTTGCCGTACCCATTCGCGATCACAAAACCGCGTACCGGTCGCGGCGCGCTCCAACTCAAGACGATCCACTGCCCGATCCCATCGTCGTCCTCTCCTTCGACCCACGCGTCTGCGGTCTCGGAATCGAAGAGGCTTTGCGGGCCGTAGTCCGCCGTATTCACGCCGGCCGTCGGCAAGACCGAACTCACGCACACCTGAATTTGCGCCTCCGTCGCGCAGGCCTTCGAGCCGGCGTTTGGGGGATCTGGTTGCGTCGTCGTCGGGGCAGATGAGCCCATGGAACCACGGTGCACGGGCTCATCGGCGGTTGCGTTCGCGTGAGCGGTCGTTGCCTCGGTTGCCGCTGCGAGCGCGGTCGTTGCTCGGGCTTCGGATTCGCGGGCCGCCTGCTCGCTTGCTCGCGCGCGTTGAACCTCTGCATTTGCCGCATCGCGCGCGGCCTGTACGCTGGCCTGATCGCGTTCCCGTGCCTGCTGCAGCTCAAGCGCAGCAGCCTGGGCGGCCTCGGCCTGAGCAGTTGCAGACGTTCGCAACCACAGGGCACTCATGATAACGATGATGGAGACGACGACGACCGGCGCCCAGCGCGTGGCCACGTCGGCAGTCAACAGTGTCCGGGTCGGGGGAGGTATCGGCGTCGCTGGAGCCGGCGCCAAAGCCGGTGCCGCGACGTGCGGCGGGAAACTGGTCGGACTCGGTCCACTCGACGACCCGTCTGCTGATTCCAGCATCCGCAGGCGTTCCGGCCAGGCGTCGCCAACGTACGCAGGGTGTTCGATGACACAGACGCCGTTCGCTCGACCGAACGCGTCAAGTGTAATAAGAACCGTGCCGTCGTGGCTGATCAACTCGATGTTGCGTGCCGAGACCATCGCTCGCCCGAACCGCCGACCTTCGGCGTCTACGAGCGCCCCGCGCGTAAGCGTCGCCGATGGAAGCGCCCCAACCGCCCGTATGCCGGTGCGCCCATGGCGAACGATGAACGACAACAAAGGCTCGTTCCCGAGCGAGCACGGAGGCCAGAGAGAGCGACCTCGACGAACGTCCCATCCCGCCCCCCATAAATCGTGTCGACTACGTGAGGCTGGCCTGGAACCGGAGCTCGACAGAGTCGTCGGCGTCAGCGTCCCGGTACGACAACACGAACTCCACCTCTGCGGGCTTGTTCGAGAAACGCGTATGAACCCGGATGTTCACCGGTAGACCGCCCTCCCAGGACAGCATGGGGTCTGTGAGCCATTCATTCTTCGCCGAGTCGAAAACGTGTTCGACAGACCCACCGAAAAATTCAAGCGTGGCATTTTCAGCGTTCAGGCGAACAGTCTGCTGAAGTTCCGAGATAATCATCTCAATGTTTTGTTCAACGGACTCGGCATGGTTATGTTGCACGCAGTCTATGAACCCCGGGTAATCCTCATTTAACTTGGTATCCAGGCGGTCGAGGAACTGCAGCCCCTTTGCGCCGTCGGCGCCGATGCCAGTGAAATGAAATCGGATACCGAAAGGGTTCTCTTTTGAGTTGTACTTCTCACCATACTTAAGGATCGCCGCTTCGACGGCGGTCTCGTCGTTGAACTCGCCGTCGGTCACGATTTCAATGAACACACGGTCGGACCCCTTTTCTTCCTTCAGCCGCTTGACGATATCGTCGATGACTGGTGCGCAGACCGTGCGCTGCCCCATTATCGCCGAAGCGGACCGGGTCTCCATGAATTCGCCGAGTTGCTCGACCACCTTGTCGGGTGTCGAATGGGCGCCGAGATGACGAAACGGCATGTTTCGAAGTGAATGGAGATAGACGTCGATTCCGTCATCGTCGTACGGGTTCATGAACTTGATCATCTTCTCTACCAATTCGATCACTCGACCGTTTCGGTAGGCTCGCACGAACATGCTGAAACTCGCGTCCAGCACGAGCACGACATCGGTGCCCGAAGAGAGGTTGGATTCGACACCTCCACCCGGCGCGAACTCAAGAGTCACCATAGTACTGCCGTCTTCGGTCGTCTCCCACTGACCAGTGCAGGAACTAAACTGAGGAGGGACGTTGCGAAATGCAAGCTTACTCATCACTCACCGACCGGCACGCTGACTGAAATCGGGTCGAGGCCACCCAAGGAAAGGTCAATCAGGAAGGACGATGGCCTCCCTTTGAAGGTCACGTCTATGTCAAGCTCAAGCGGAACCTGTTCCAGCGAGGCGAGGAAGGAGCCATCTCCGCCGTCGTCGGCAGCCGTGTTGCCCACTGTCACCTGCGCGACACCCGTGCCCTTCACTTCGATCAGGCCGGCCTCGCCGCTCGAGAGGAACGACTTCATTTCCTTGAATATCTCCGCGCCGATGTCCTTGTTCTTGAGCGCCAGACTCGTGGCGACGATGTCGATGGGGGCGATGTCGCCGAGGCCGGAGTCCCAGTGCTTCAACCGATCGGTGTCTACGTCGCCGACGCCGAGCACGTGAAGACGGAACCGGGCCTCGTCACGGCCGTCCCTGCACTCCTGCGACATCGACGCGATCTGATTGATAAAAGCGTCATCGTCGACGATGCGGGCGTCGGTGACAATCTCGATGAACAGTCGTCCGTCGGGCTTTCGCTTCGCCCGCGCCGCCTGAAGTGCAGGTGCGAGCACGCCAGCAAGGCCGCTGGCGGCGCCATCCACGATCAACACCCGCTTGACGTCTTCGAGGGTCGTGCATTGGCCGACCGACGTGCACCCGTGGGCTGCCGCGGTCTCCGCATCCGTCGGAGCGCGCCCCGATTGGAGCGCGTCGAGAACCTGCGCCGCGCCGGAACCAGTGAGCGATATCGTCGAGGCGAGGTAGAAATCTATTCCGTCGTCGTCGAATTGGCTGACATGCTGCAAAAGGCCCCACACGTATTCGGCCAACTCGCCATTGTCGATCATCTCCTGCATCGTGCACGAGACATCGACGACGAAGACGAAGTCTGTTCGCTCCGATGGGCGCGCATCACCGGCGAGTTTCAAGCTCACCCGAAGCTGCGTATCTCCCAGTCGCTCGACTGAACCCGCTTGAACGCCCTTTGGCAGCGGCTTGAGTGCTCGTTGTCCCTGTTGACCAGCCATGCCCACCACCTTCTTCGACCTAGATTCACCACAAGCAAGCACAAGTCAAGCGTAGTGTGGCGGCGCGATGCGCCGACACACATCGTGTCGTCAGCGACTACCCGAGAAGCACACCCGCAGGACGAACGAGCCGTCGTCGTGCGATAAGCCCGCAGGAGCGTTGCCCGACCACCATTCGGCCACCGCTCGGTAGCGTCCCAAGGACCTTCATCCGCTCTAGATCCAGCGCGACGGGTTCCAGGAACAACAGCACCTCAAGGCCATGTTCAGCGGCAAGAGGCTGCAGAACCGACTGCTGAAGGTCACGCAAAAGCGCCCGCACCGCAGCCGGTTCAGGGGTCGCGTTGCTCCCTCGTTCCACGGCCCGGAGAAGGTACACGCACACGCCGTTGAGCCAGACACTTGAGAACGTTTCGACCCATGCTTTTAGATCCGGTACGTCCAGCGGTTCGCCTAGCATCGTCGTATACGATGCCGGTTCACCCCGCAGCACGAGACCCAGCAAAGGCACGAACGCCGAGAGGTGGCGCAGTGTCGGCCCGATGGGGTCGGCCGTGTCGATTCGGGCTGCAGTGTTCGCGCAAATGGCCAGCGAAGCCACGATGGGCGGCGCTGCCGCTGGGGGAGGCTGGGCGCGGTCCGATCCCGAAGCCACATCGGTTCGGGAGCGCGTCGCGGACTCTGCCATTGCCTCCGACGGCGATTGCACCTGATCGACGACGTCGCTCGCTGGAGGCGCTGCGGGTGCTGCTTCGGTTGTTGCGAACGATTCCTCGGCGTTTGCTCGGTCCGTTGGCGCACTTTGTGTGTCCAACGCGGCGTGATTCGAGGGCCCCATGCCCGGCGGTGA
>CAJBHN010001251.1 GCA_903952805.1 uncultured Myxococcales bacterium
ATCTGGCAGGTCGTCCCCTGCTACCTCGGCTACGTGCTGCCCCTCGCCCTGCTGCTGCGCGGCACGCCCGCCGGCGCCGCCTGGCGGACCTCCATTGTCGCTTTCATCCCCCTGGAGCTCGTCGGCTATGCGCTGGGCACGAGCGTCGTCGCCGAAGGCAACGTCATCGCCAGCATCCTGGGCCCCCATAACTTCACGCTGGCGATGGTGGTGCTGGTGTCGCCGACACCGCTCGTTGGCAACGCCATCGTCGATGTGGTGGGCCCCCGCCTGGACCGCTTGCTCGACGGGTTCACGCCGCCGCCGTCGGTGCCTTGACGATGCTGCGCTTTCGACCGCCGACCCAGACCAACGTCACAGACATCTACGACACCCATTCGTCGTCGTGGTGGAACTTTGACAACCCCATCTTTGAGCCCCTGCACGCCATGGTGCCGGCCCGCCTCGCCTACCTCGACCGGCATCACCTGAGCGTCGACGGTGCCGTCGTGGCCGACGTCGGCGTCGGCGGCGGCTATGTCGCCGAACCGCTGCTCGCTCGCGGTGCGCGCGTGGTCGGCGTCGACATCGCCGTCGGCGCCTTGCGAGCCGCCCGGCAGCGCCTCGGCCCCATCCACGGCGAACGCCTGACGCTGCTGACGGGCTCGGCGGTGTGCCTGCCCTTGCGCGACGCCAGCGTCGACGTCGTCGTCAGCACCGATGTGCTGGTGCATGTGCCGCCATCCCTGGGGGGCGCGCGGGCGGCCATCGCCGAGGTGGCGCGGGTGCTCAAGCCCGGCGGGGTGTTCTGGTTTTCGACCATCAACAGCACGGCCCTGGCGCGGCTGGTGTTGATCACGCTCGGTGAAGACCTGCTGCGCTTCGTGCACAAGGGCACCCATGAGCCGAGCACGTTCATCGCGCCGGCGGCCATGTCTCACATGTGTGACATTGTAGGACTTGACGTCGTCACTCGCGAGGGTCTGGGCCCGGTGGGTCTGCGGCGTGGCCACGGCGGCACACCCACCTTGCGCATGGGCCGGCTGCCGACGAGCAGCGTCATGTGGCAGGGGCACGCCATCAAGCGCATCCCCGCGGCATCGCCTTGACCCCTGGCCCCGTGCTTGGCAGCAGCGAGCGCGACGTCGTCGTCGCCCAACTGCAACGCATCCTGGCCGGCGACGTTGGCACCGCCGCGGGCGTGGCCGTCGCGCTGCGAGGGCTGCCCGACAACGACAGCCGACGACGGGTCAAAGACGCCATCTACGGCGTCGCGGTGATGCGGCTGCGCCTGGCGTTCATGGCCCGGGCCCGGGGGCTGCCCGCCACGATCGACGACCTGCTTGATGTCGCGTTGTCCGACCGGACCGGGACCATCGACGACGACGACGACGACGACGACGATGGCGACATCGAGTGGCCCGCCGATCCCATCGAAGCCCTGTCCGTGCGGCGGAGCTGCCCGCCATGGCTGACGGACCAGCTTGTCACGTCGCTGGGCTTCGACAACGCCGACGCTTTTCTGGCGACGTCGAACCAGCCTGGCCCCATCACGCTGCGAACCAACGCCCTGCGCACCAGTCGCGCGGATGTGCTGACCGCCCTCGCCGACGACGGCATCGGGGCCCGGGAAAACCTCAGCACCCCGTGGGCCGTCGACGTCGTCGGCCACGCCAACCTGACGGGCTCGCGGGCGTTTCGCGCGGGGCTGTTCGAGGTGCAAGACGCCTCGTCCCAGTTGGTGGCGCTGGCCTGTGATGTCAGCCCAGGTGACGTCGTCGTCGATCTGTGCGCCGGCCGCGGCGGCAAGACGCTGGCGTTGGCGGCCGCATTGCACAATCAGGGGCGCATTGTCGTCAACGACGTCGACGGCGCCGCCCTCAAAAGTCTGCACGGTCGCCTGACCCGCGCCGGGGTCACCTGCGTGGTCGACGCCAGCCGCGAACCGTTGCGCCCGCACATGGCCGACGTCGTCCTCGTCGACGCTCCGTGTTCGTCGGTCGGTGTGCTGCGGCGCTGGCCCGACCTGCGCTACCGGTTCGACGCGTCGCAGCTGACGGCGCTGGTCGACACCCAGCGCACGCTCATCGCGCAGGCGGCCACCCTGGTGAGGCCCGGCGGCCGCGTCGTGTACGCCACCTGCAGCGTCCTGGACGCCGAAAACCACACGACCCACCCGGGCGGCCAGCCGGGCCTGCAGGTCCGCTCCAGCCGGCTCCTGCTGCCCCACCGCGACGGCGGCGACGGCTTCTTCATCGCCACCTTCGACGCCGCTCGCTGAGCCTCCCGGCACAAAAAAACCCACCTGCGACGGTGGGCTTTCGTTCGCGAGACCCGGCTCGGCCTACTCCGCAGGCCCGAAGTCGATGCCGTCCTGGGCCGCCGGGCAGACGGCGAACGAGGTCAGGCGGCCGTCGGCGTCGATGGCGTCGACGCTGCCAAGGTTGCCGCAGAGCAGGCTCAACCCAATGTAGTCTTCGAAGACGTCGAGCTCCGTAAAAAAATCCGCCTCGTCAAGTTTGGGGTTGTTGCGCAGCTCGACAATGCCGGTTCGACCGCCAATGACGACACCGGCGTCCTCCTCTGGCTCACCGATCGTCAGCAAGGTGTCGAGCAGCCCAGCCTCGAAGACCGTGTCCTCAACATCGTCGTTCTGGTTGACGTTCCTGTCTTCGTCGCGATCGAGGTCGTCGTCGTCGAAGAAGGCCAGCTCGAGTTCGGGATTGTCGATGATGCTGAGCTTGCGGCCGATGCTGGTCAGGCCCTGGAGCCCGAAGAGGGTCTTCAAATTGGGATTGCCACCGATGGTGAGGGAGCCTTGCACCACAGCAACGCCCTCCAATCCAGCCAAGTCCTCCAAACCCTGCATCTCCAGGATCTCGATGTTGTTGACGGTCGTCAGCGCGTCGAGCCTCAAATCCTGCGCGCCACCAGCACCCACCTCGACTGCATTGTTGACGCTGTTGAGGCGGCGCAAGCGCAGGGTGCCACCAACCGTGGTGAGCAGGCTGAGACCGATGGTGTCCTCGACCTTCGGGCAGTCGATGATGTCGAGGTCGCCGCCGACCTCGGTCAGGTTTGCCAAACCAGCAAGGTTGGGCAGATCGTCGAGTTCGGCAAAGCGGACGGTCCCATCGACCTCCAACGCGCCAAAGTCGACAGCTTTGAGGGAGGGATTCCGGATGACCTCAAGGTTACCCAGGACGGTGGCCAGGACAGGCAGGGCGATGGTCTCGACATCGCTCAGGTCGTGGAACAGGGCCTCGCCAACGTCGTCCAGGGCACCCAGGCCGTTGATGGTCACCAATGACGGCAACTCGGTGAACTCGAGGGTACCGCCGACGTTGGTCAGCGACATCGACGTGTCGGTCAGATCGGAACAAAAGCCGACGAAGACGTTGCCGGTGACGACGGAGGTGGCGTTGATGTTCAGCGCCGTCAGGTTGCCGAGGTTGGCGTTGATGGGAGCGCTGTCGCCGTTTTTGATACCGCAGACGGTCAGGTCGCCGCCGATGGTGCCGATGTTGAGTTCATTCAGATTGGCGGGCCCGAGGTTGTCCTGGGCGACGACGCGGCCAAGGGTGACCGAACCGTCAACGCGGTCGAAGTTCGGGAAGGTCGCAAAGGCGGCGTCGTCGAGGTCGCGGTTGAAGCCGATGTGCAGGCCACCGGCGCCAAGGTCCTCTGCCGACAGCGCCGAGAAATCCGCCAGGCCATTGTTCTCGAAGGGCTGCAGGTCGCCAAAGGCGTCGACGGCGAAGTTGACGACGAAGCCCCCCATGGTGGTGATTTGCTGGATGCCATCCAGGCTGTTGGGGTTGCTGTTGCCGTAGACGACGAGGCTCTTGCCGACGGTCGCGATGTTGGCGGTGGCAGGGTCGCTCAAGCGGTAGTCGCTGAAGTCCGAGAAGGCGAAGATGAGGTTGCCCGTCACCGTCGTCAGGGCCTCAAAGCCGTTTTGGCCGACGTTGGTGTCGAACTTCACGCCGGGGTTCTGCACCGCACCCGTGACGTCGACGAGTTGCAGGGTGACGTCGGTCTCGGCGGGGTCGAAGGGTTGGCCGTCATTGCGCAGCAGCTGACCGAAGGACAGGTCGCCGCCAATGCTGGTCAGCAGGGGCGCGCCCTTGAACTCGTCGGGCTCAAGGCCGAGCATCACGAGGCTCTTGCCGATGGCGGGCAGCAGGTCGAGGCCGTTGAAGCTCTCGAACTGGGGGCTGAAGGCCAGCACCAGGTTGCCCGTCAGCGTCGTCAGGCTGTCGAAGCCGCTGAAGTCCACCAGCGACGCGTTGCCACCGGCCCTGGGCTGATTGAAGCGGTCAAAGAACAGACCGATGAACAAGTCGCCGTTGATGGCGGAGAGGCCGTCGTC
>CAJBHN010001252.1 GCA_903952805.1 uncultured Myxococcales bacterium
AGGCCGTCAACCGCCAACTCGTCGTCTTCGGCGCCCTCAACGACGCGGCCGTCAAGCTCAAGGTATTTGCCGCGCTTCTTCTGGATGTTCGAGACGATCTTGGTGACCGTGACGATGTCGCCAGAATAGACGCGATCCACCAGCTTGGTGTCTGCCAGCAGATGAAGGGCCTCGTCGATGGCCTGGGCGCTGGTGGCCGAGATCCGGTTGGGGAAGAGAGCCTCCCACACACCGTAGCGCCCCAACGGCTTCATATGGCTGTCGAGAAAGCGCCGGTAATCGCTGCCGGGACGCAGATCGAGGCGCTTGCCGCGGCCTTTCTGCACCCGGTAGGTCTCGTAATAGAGTTCGCACAGACTGTCGGCCGCTTCCTGCCGCCAGTCGTCGTCCTCTTCGCCGTTGCGGCGCTCGCGCGCATCTTCTTCCAGGAGCCTCTTCCAGTCGACCATCGTGTCCGCTCTCTCCCCTCGTTCATCCGACGTAACGGGGGCACTCTAACCGTTTTCTGCCACAAGTGCAGACGAACCGCGCCACCGACACACGAAGGCGCGGAATCACCGGCGGGCCCCCGCCGTTGTGTCCAGGCAGCCACACTGGTGTGGCCATGGAGACAGCCAATGGGCGAACCCCAGACGACCGCCATGCCCTGCGCGCAGCACGAACGGCTCATTCATGCCCTCGCCGACGGTGAAGCCGGCGCCGACACTGACGATGCTGCCGCCGACATCCGGGGCCATGTGGCATTATGCCATGGCTGCCGGGTTCACTGGGACGCCGTCGTGGGCGTGCGTCGCCTGCTCGTGACGGCCACCCGTCGCGTCGACCAGGCCCCCCTGCCCGCGGACCTTGCCGCCTGGCTCACTGGCCTGGCCGGTCACTGACCCGGGCGCCGCACTGTGTCCCCCGTCACCCCCACGCCTCCGACTTCAACGGCAACCCGACACGTGTCGTGTCTCGATCAGTCGGCCTCGCGCACGATGCCTTCATCAACACCGAACACCACGCGGGGTTGACGAGGCACCATGAAGTCCATCTTCGCCACCGTTTCGAACGCCGCTCGCAACCACTCCACCGGCGGCACCTCCCGCTCCGGCAAGGTGCATCGCTCGCGCATCATCACCAACAGCCGCGTCAGCGGCGACGAGCTGCTGGCTGCCGTCGCGTTTCTGAGCAACGCCCTGAACCTGCCCGCCCTCAACCCCGACACCGACCGGACTGAACGGTCCATCGATCTGCAGGCGCTGCGTCGCGCGGCCGCCTGAGCCGTGGTCGCCGTCGGGTGGACGGGCTATCTGGGAGCCATGTCGCAGTCGACACCTCGACCACGCCCCGGGGCGCACCCACTCGCCCTGCCGGGCCTGATGGCGGCCGTCGCCCTCGTCGGCGCTGCCTGCCAAGACGCCCTCCCGCCCCGCCCGCCGGCCACCCTGTCGGTACAGTTGGGGACCCGCCAAAGCTGCGGCTTGTTCTCCGGTCTCGACTACGACACGACCTGCCTCGCCGCCGTCTACGTCGCCGCCCGATCGGTGCCCTCCGGACAAATTCTGCTGGAGCGCTGCGTTGCCCTCGACGAACGCCGGGACGATCTGGGCCAGATCCTGCGCGGTACGCCCCTGCTGGAGACCGCCGGCCTGTCGGCCACCGGCGTCGTCGTGTTCGAGGTCCGTGGTCTCCATGACGCCGCCGATGTTGGCGCCGACCGCTGCGCCGAAGCCAACGTCGTCGACCACTGGTTGTTTTGGGGCGAGAGCGATCCCGTCGACCTCGCCACCCTCAACGACAACGGCGGCGCCATCGCCACCCGCGTCTTTGTCGACTGCCGTGACTGCGGCTTCGATTGCCCCGCCGGCGACTGCTTTGGCTGCCAGGGGATCGGCGAGACGTGCCCCGCGACGCTGCCGACGTCGTTTTGCGTCCCGGGCGTGGCGTTTCGCTGTGACAAGCGCTGCGAAGAAGACGGCGACTGCTTCGAAGGCGCTCGACGCTGCGACGACGGCACCTGCGATACCCTCGACGAAACCGGCGAACTGTGCAGCCCGTGCGTGCTCAACGACGACGTCGTCGACGGCTGCAACGAGGGCTTCGCCTGCGTCGGCCCGCCGGGGGCCACCCAGGGCTTTTGCGCGATGAGCTGTCCCGACAACTTCTGCCCCGACGGCACCCGCTGCAACCGCGTCGGCAACAATCTGTCGATCATCGGCGGGTGATCGATCGACGCTCACGGCGCGACTGAAGCTATTCGACGGACAGGACCTCGACGACGACGCCGTGCTTGAGCAAGCGGGCGGCGGCCAGGCTCAGGGTAAGGTGCTCGTCGGGCAGTGTGGAGCCCTCGGCGAGCTTCAAGCGCTGGGGACCGGCGGGCCAGGCGTTGAAGGTGGGGTCGACGGCGACGAAGCCGTGGCCGAGGTCGACCTCGACCCATTCATGGTAGCCGGCGTTGACGCCGTCGACGACGACGCCGTCGACAATGCGGGTCGGCAGGCCCGTGGCACGCAGCAAGGCTGACATCAGCACGCTGTGCTCGGTGCAGTCGCCGGCGCGGGACTCCAGCGTGGCGATGGCGGGGGCGTAGCCTCGATCGAGACCCTTCTTCTGCACATGCCGAAACACGAACGCACTGAGGCGTTTGACCTGCTCGTCGGGGTCGGTGGCGCCGGCGACGGCGTCCCTGGCGGCGCGCTGGATGCGAGGGTCGGCGACGGCCTCGTATGGCGTGGCCGACAGGGCCCGCGCCCGCAGGGGCGCCGACAGCGTCGTCGTCGTCGACGGCCCGGCCTTCACCTCGATGTCGATGGCGGTGGCCGTGCGCTTGAGAACCCGCTGGCGGGCGTCCTCGGGGACGGCGAAGGTGGCCGCGTCCGGCGTCGTGACGCGAAAGACGACGCGGCGGGCGCTGGCGTCGACGCTCTTGGTCTTCCACGTCGACACCGCGAGCAGATCGGCCTTCTTGTCCTGCTTGAGCAGGGCGAGGACGTCGGCTGGCGCCTGCCCCCACGGGTACGCCACCAGGCCAACCGCCGGGGTACGGGCGACCAGCGTTCGGCCCTTGGCGTCGACGCGCTCCTCGGTCGTGAGCCCCTGAAAGCTCGCGGCGATGACGAAGCCGTCGCCATCCTTCTTCACCGTCGTCGTCATGGGCACCAGGGCGCCGAGTTCCTCAAGGACCACCGGCCGCGTCACGCTGAAGCCGTCGGTCGGCTTGCTGCGGACGTCGTGCTCGAGGGCGATCGAAAACGTGAAATCAGCCGGCAGCACCACGAGGTTGTCGACGACGGCGCCGTTTTGTTTGCTTTTCAGGGCCAGGCTCTTGCGATCAGCGGACACCGTGCCGTCGACGACCAGGGTGCCGCCGGGGTCGCTTTTTTCGAAGCGGTAGCGCAGGGGGCGGTGCTGGGAATCAAGTGTCACCGTCGTCGTCGTCGTCAGCCTCGTGACCGTGGCCCCCCGACGAATGGTGAGGTCGGCGTTGCGCAGCAGCGTGATCCCGTTTTTGTCCTCGGTGTCGCGGCTCGTCATCGTGCCGACCTCTTCGCCGGCGAGGTTGACGACGAGATCCTGGGCAAACAGCACCGTCGTCGGGGACGCCGCCTTCCCCTTGGCGAAGGCGGGC
>CAJBHN010001253.1 GCA_903952805.1 uncultured Myxococcales bacterium
GTTTATTTTTTTGGCGTCGAATCGGACCGAGCATGGGGATCCGGCGACGTCGCCGTGGGCGTTTGGACCGAGACGCGCTACGGTCGCGCCATGCGATTTTCCCGCGGGCTTTCCGGCGTGCTGAGCGCCACCTGGTTGTCGGCCATCGTTCTGTTGCCCGGCTGCAACTGCGACGATGAGTTGGAGTTCATCCGCCCCGCCCTCGTCGTCGAGCCGGGCGAAGCCATCATTGCTGGCATTCCCGTCGCCCAGGACACGCCCATCTCGTTTCGCGTGCCCAACCGGCGCAGCGTCAACCTCGACGGCGTCGTCGCGGTCTTCGACGACGACACCGACCCCGCGTTCACGCTGGTGAAAAACACCATCGACCGGGTCGAGCCGACGACGTCGGATGAGCTGATCATCACCGTGCGCCCCATGACCGAGGGGACCATCCGCGGTCGGCTCATTGTCGACGCTGATGACCCCGCTGTTCCCAACCACGTAGAAGTCCCCATCACCATCACCGCCGTCGACGTCGGCTTGCCCGACATTGAGGTTGCCCCCCTCGAGGTGCTGTTTGACGTCATCGGTCGTGCCGACGTGGGCCGAGAGACCATTCGCGTCGAAAACGTCGGCATTCGTGACCTCATCATCGACGAGATCGTGGCACCCGCCGACCCGGCCTTTCGCATTGTCACCGGTATTCCATCGTCGTCGCCCATCACGGCCAACGCCGCCGCCGACATCATCGTCACCTTCCGCCCCGGCGACACCGAGCCCCACACCTCAAGCATCACGATTCGCAGCAATGACCCCGACGAGCCCGAGGTGGTGGTCACCTTGTCGGCCCAGGCGGTGGAGTGCCCGACGGCCGTGGCCTACGTGGTCGACGAAGGCGACATCGAACCCTTCGACACCATTCGCCTCGATGGCCGCGACAGCATCGCCGGTGCGCCTGGCACCTTCATCCCGCCGCCTCCCGACGGCTACGAATGGCAGCTGGTGCAGCGTCCGGTAGGCAGCACGTCCGTGTTGGCGTCGGTCAACAACAACACCAACGAATTGCTCGTCGACCTCGCGGGCTTTTATCAGGTGCAGCTGACGGTCTTCGCCGTCGACGCCGACCGCCCTGATGGCGGCTTGATTCGGTCCTGTGCTCCCGCTGTCGTCGACATCGACGTGGTGCCCGAGGATGATTTGCACGTGCAGTTGGTGTGGGACCATCCGACGGCGGACTTTGACCTGCACCTGCTGCGCGACGGAGGGCGCGCCTTCACCCACGACGGCGATTGCTACTTCAGCAATCGCAATCCCGAGCAGAGCGTCGACACCCCGTCATGGTCGTTGAATCCCGATGAGGTGCCGCGCCTCGACGTCGACGACAATCGCGGCTACGGCCCCGAAAACGCCAACCTCAAGCATCCGGCGCCGGGTTCCCGCTGGATTGCGTTGGTGCACTACTGGAACAAGCAGACCGACGGCGGTGCCCAGGCCACCGCGACGCTGCGGATTTTTGCCTACGGCCGCCAGACCATTGAACTGACCCAGGCTTTCGACGCCGATCAGCAGATGTGGCAGGCCGTCGAGGTGCTGTGGGGCGCAGACCCCCTGGCGCCGCCCACGTTGACCCAGCTGGGGCAGGTTGAGCCCTTCGTGCGGCCATTTTGATGAGCACCCACCAAGACAAAGTGACCGGTCGCCTCGCCGTGGCCCTGGTCCATCATCCGGTCCTCGACAAGTTCGGCGGCATCCAGGCCACGGCGCTGACCAACCTCGACGTCCACGACCTGGCGCGCTCCAGCCGTACCTTTGGCTGCGCCGCCTGCTACCTCGTGACGCCCATCAGCGCCCAGAAGGAACAGGCCGGCCACATCCTGGGCTTCTGGGAGGGGGAAAAGGGTCAGAAGCGCAACACGGACCGCACCGAGGCCATGGCCCGCATGCACGTCGTCGACGCCGTCCAAGACGCCATCGACGCCGAGACCGCCGCCGTCGGCCAGCGTCCCATCGTCGTGGTGACGTCGGCCAAGCCCCAGGGCACCGTGCCGTATAGCGCCTTGCGTGAACGCCTTGAGCAGGGGGCCCACGCCCTGGTGCTCTTTGGGACCGGACACGGGCTCGCCGACAGCGTGGTGGAGATGGCCGATCTGGTGTTGGCGCCGGTGCTCGGGCCCCTTGACGACGACGGCACCTCCTACAATCACCTGAGCGTGCGCTCCGCCGCCGCCATCATCCTTGACCGCCTGCGCGGGAGCTGACCGCCGCTGTATGGTGCCCTTCGTGCGTCGATCTTTTGCTTCTCTTGTCGTTGTGATGACCGCCATCGCCGGGCCCGCCGCCGCCGACGACGGCCTCGTCACCGTCACCATCGCGGTCCCCAAAGACAGCGGCGCCGCCCGCGCGGCGGTCTTGAGTGCGCCGGCCTTGCGCGACGCCTTCGCCGGCGATGGCCGCTTCACGCTGCGCGATCTGGAGAGCCTCCTCGACGACGTGCCGGCCCCCCCTGCCGACGCCCGCCTTCAGGAGGCCCGCCGCCTGCACAGCAAGGCCGACCTGGCCCTGTCCATCGTCGACCTCCCCGTGGCGGCCGACGCCTATGGCCAGGCCCTGGTTGCCTTCGAGCAGGGGGCCGCCGCCCTCACCGACATCGCCGAAGTCGTCGACTGCTTCGACAAGCAGGCCACCACGTTTGTGCTGTTGGGGGACCGTGCCGCCGCCGACAACGCCTGGCAGCGGGCCCTGGCCCTGGACCCGGGCTTTCGCCTGGCCCCCGACGCCGCCCCCAGGGTCAGCAAGGTATTCGAAGGTGTGCTCAAGACCTACCGAGACCCACCCATTGGCAAACTGACGGTCTACGCCACCAGCGGCGCCGCCGAGGTGTGGGTCGATGGCGTGCCCCGGGGCTCGTCGCCGCTGACCGTCGACGTGCCGGCGGGCCGACATTTGGTGCGCGTTTACCGCGAGGGCTATCGGGCCTGGGGCGGCGCCGTCGAGGTCAAAAAGGGCCAGGAGGCGACGGCCCAGGCCCCGCTCAAGCCCACGACGGGCTTCGCCAGGCTCGACGAGTTGCTGACCCGTCTCGCGCGCAATCCCGACAACGACGCCACCGTCGCCGAGGTGTCCCGCTTGCTCAAGGTCGACCGCCTGGTGCTCGCCGTCGTCGCCACCGAGGGCAGCGTCGCCACCGTCACCGGCATCGCCGTCGACGCCGTCGCCGGCCGCGTGCTCGGCCGGGCCGAAAAAAGTCTGCCCGTCGACGGCGACTTCTTCGTTCGTGACGCCACGCGCTTTTTCCGCGAGCGCCTCGTCGGCGAGGCTGCCACCCGCGCCATCACCGCCCCCACCGAGCTCGAGCGCCGCACCACCCGCTTGTCGGGTGACGCCGAAGTCGTCGAAACCCCGGCTGCCGTTGTCGCTGGCTGGGTGCTCAGCATCGGCGCCGTCGTCCCCGTCGGCGTCGGCGTTGGCCTTGGTATTGCGACGTTGAACCAGTCGGCGGCCTATCGCTCCCGCACCCAGGTCGACCCGGAGTTGGCCACCATCAAAAACGCGTGGCTGTTTTCGGCCATCGGCGCCGACGTCGGCTACGTCGTGGGCGCGGCCATGCTGACCGGCGGCGTCATCTTGCTCATCAACGGCTACGACGAGCAGCAGACCCGCGAAGCCGTGTTGCGTCCAGGGACCCAGCCATGAACCACCTTCGTGTTCGCACCCTGCCGACCCTGCCGACCGTGACGCTGCTCGCGACGCTGGTGCTGACGACCCTGTCGGTCGGCGCCTGCAGCATCCTGTACGCGACGACGTCGTCGCCGGAAAACCTGCTGTGCGGGCCGGTGGGTGGTCCCCGTTGCGACGAGGGCTTCGCCTGCGTGCGCAACGCCAGCGACGAGGAGCGCTGCGTGCGCGCTGCCTTCAAGGCCGTCGGCGAAGCGTGTGTCGACAGCGCCGAATGCGCCGACGGCGGCGTCTGCGCCGACGCCTATGCCGAGCTGTGTCCCGCCGACAGCACCGACATCAACTGCGACCGCACCGCCAACAGCGACACCGGCCTGCGCTGTCGGGCCGCCTGCGACGAGAGCTTCTCGTGCGGCAACAGCGACGACGACCGCTGTTTCTTCTTCGAGGGCATCGATCCGTTTTGCCAGAAGGGCACCTGCGCCACCGACAGCGACTGCGAGGGCGCCGCCGTCCCCGCCTTCTGCGTCGGTGAGCGAAACGGCCTCAGCGGCTTCTGTTCGGTCGCCTGTGACCCCCTGGGTTGCTTCGACAACTCCAGCTGCACCTGCACCGACACCGAGGCCTGCGCCATGCCCGTCGACGAATTCGTCGTCTCAACCCGCAATGTGTGTGGGCCCATCGGTGTCATCGAAGCGCCCAACCAATGCGACGTCCTCAACCCTTGCGTCGATGGCTCCAGTTGCGTGTTTCGCAACGACGGCAGCGCCGTATGCGTGCAGTGGTGTCGCGTCGGCGGCGGTGCCCCCGGCTGCGAGGGCGGCGTGTGCCAAAACGTGGTGCAGGGTTCGCCGCTGGGGATTTGCCAGTAGGTCAGCGACGACGGAGCACGAGGGTGCGGGGCTCGGTGTAATCGTCCAGCGCCCACGGCAGGCCCTCGCGGCCGATGCCTGAATCCTTGGTGCCGCCGTAGGGCATGTGGTCGACGCGGAAGGTGGGCACGTCGTCGTGGATGACGGCGCCGACGTCGAGGACCTCGCCGGCTTTGAGCACCACCTGCAGGTCGCTGCTGAAAATCCCCGCCTGCAGGCCGTAGCGGCTGCTGTTGATGCGGACGAAGGCCTCGTCGACGTCGTCGTAGGCGTCGAGGGTGCAGACCGGGCCAAAGATTTCCTCGCGCATGAGGTCGCACGATGGGGGCGCACCTTCGACGATCATCGGCTGCATCACGCGCCCGCTGGTGTGGCGGGGCAGGGGCAACAAGCGGCCGCCGGCGCTGATGGCGTCGTCGACGATGCGGTCGATGCGGGCGACGGCGCGGTCGTCGATGACGGGGCCGACGACGACGTCGGTGCGGTCGGGGTCGCCGCAGACGACGGCGCGGGTGGCGGCCACCAGGCGTTCGCGCACCTCGTCGAGGCGGCGGCGTTGCACGAGGATGTGCTGTACCGAGATGCAGACCTGGCCGGCGTAGGCGAAGGCGCCGGTGACGATGCGGGGGATGGCAGCGTCGAGGTCGGCGTCGTCGTGGACGATGACCCAGGCGTCGCCCCCCAACTCCAGCAGGCTGTGGCGTTTGCCGACGGCGGCGCGGATCGAAAAGCCGACGGCAGCCGAGCCCGTGAAGCTGACGACCCTGGCCCTGTCGTCGGCGACGAGGTGGGCAGCGATGTCACGGGCGCAGGGGACGACGCTCAAGGCGCCGTCAGGCAGGCCGGCGTCGGCGCAGATGCGAGCCAGCAACAACGACGACAGCGGGGTTTGCTCGGCGGGCTTCAACACCACGGGACAGCCGGCGGCAAACGCCGGAGCCAGCTTGTGGGCCACCAGGTTGAGGGGGAAGTTGAACGGCGTGACGGCGACGACTGTGCCACGGGGATGGCGCCGCACGAGGGCCAGCCGCCCCTCACCCAGCGGCGAGGCGTCCAGCGGCAGCAGGATCTCAGCCGGTGCCAGCAGCACCGCGGCGGCGGCGTCGAAGGTGGCGATGGCCCGTTCGACCTCGCCACGGGCCAGGCGGCGGGGTTTGCCGGCTTCGGCGACGATGGTGTCGGTGACGTCGTCGATGCGCTCGGCAATACCGCGAGCGATGCCCAACAAAATCTGTCGACGACGATGGCGGGGCATGGTGGCCATGGTCGGCGCCATCGCGGTGGCCGTCGCGAGAGCGATGTCGAGGTCGGCCGTCGTGGCCTGGTGCACCTCGGCGAGGACGGCGTCGTCAAACGGCGACGTCAGCGGCATTGCTGTCGTCGTGGTCGCTGTGCCGCCGAGCCAGAGCCTGCCGTCGGTGAAGATGGCCATCAGAAGTAGATGTTCACGTTGAGGCCGCCGCTGACCTGGGGCAGCACGAAGGTTTGCAGGCCGTCTTTGGGCGGATCGTTCAAGCCGGCGAAGCCTGCCAGGTGCAAGCCCGCCAGCAGGCTGACGTCGTCGACGACGAAGTACTCGACGCCGCCGCCCACACGCAGGCCGACCCAAAATGGCGCGTTGCCCGTCAGCGCGTTGTTGGGGATGTCGGAGTCGGCGGCGACCGGCAGGATTTGCAGGTACTGCACGTGCGCGCCGACAAACGGACGCAGCCTCTCCTCGAGGAAGATGTAGCGCACGCCCGTGGTGGCCGAAAACGAGAAGATCGGGGCGATGTCCCGGCCGGGAGGGGCGATGCGCTCGGCGCCCATGCCGATTTCGGCCTGCAGGATGTCAAACCACCACTGGTACCCGAGGGCCTGATAGTAGCCCATGCCGACGGTGGCCTGGTCGCTCATGTTCCAGATCTTCTGACCGGTGAGCCCATCAATCGTCGAGCCCAGTCCCTTCCAGCCCACCTGCACGCCGATGCCATTGTTACGGAAGAACTGGGCCTCCGCTGGCACGGCCAGCAAGCACGACGACACCACCACACACGCCAAGACCAAACGACGAAACGACATGGGGCACCTTATCGCGGCCGGGCGTCTTTGTTCGAACCAAGGACGACCCGGTTGGCGTTTCGGGCGTCCAGGTGTCTGTCACTTGAACCCTGGCGGGGGACACGCCAA
>CAJBHN010001254.1 GCA_903952805.1 uncultured Myxococcales bacterium
CCACCGTGGAACCACGGGCTCAGGCCCGGTCCCCGACGACCATAGACCGGCACCTGGACAACTCCAGGTCCGTGTCCACGATGCCGGCTTCGACGCCATCGCCAGCGCCCCACCAGACCGGCATCGTCGACGTCGCCATCCCGGCGCTGGGCGGGCTCTCGCCGGGACCGGCAGCGCGACCTGACACGAGCCCCGCGCAACGGCTACGATGACGTCGTCGCCAACTTGGCCGCGAGGTCACGAGGTGAACGGTGTTCGTCGTTGTCTACCGATGGCGCTGCCTGCCCGAACACGAAGCGGCGTTCCGCGTCGCGTGGGCCGAGATGACCCTCGCGATCCGCGAGCAGTGCGGAAGTCTCGGCTCTCGCCTGCACCGCGCCGACGACGGAGACCTCGTCGCCTACGCGCAGTGGCCGTCGCGCGAACAGTGGCAGTGGTCGACGGCGACGGGCCCGGCCGTCGTTCGGGCACGGGAGGAGATGTCGCGCCACGCGAAGCGCACCGCGCCGCCGTTCTTATTCGAGGTGCTCGACGATCTCCTCGGGCCGTCGCCCCCGAGGCAGGGCGGCGCGAACGGCGGAGCGACCTGAGCCGCGTGCGGTCGGCGTCGCGCATCGTCGCCCTGCCCCCTTTGGCCTGTGGAGGCTGATGCTCAGGTGGATGTGGGTGGAAAAGTTGCCCTATCTTCCCATCCGCGAGACCCATCGCGGGCGACTCGGAGGCTGTACCGGTGCTGGTTTCGAACAATGGCTCGATGTTGCGCATCCTCGCCTGGCAGTGGCGCAACGTGTTCATCTACCTCGCGTTTGGCGCCGCGGCGTGCGTCGTCCACGTCGTCCTCGGGCACGCGCATTTGAAGGTGCCGGCGGCGCCGGCCTCGATCCTCGGCGCGGCGCTCGGCATCTTTGCGTCGTTCCGCACGAGCGCGGCCTACGCGCGCTGGTGGGAGGGTCGCCAGCTGTGGGGGCGCCTGCTGAACGTCAGCCGCCTGTTCGCCTCGCAGGTGCTGGCCTACGTCGAAGACGTCGGCCAGCGACGGACGCTCTTGTTGCGTCACGCTCTGTACGCGCACGTGCTGCGCTGCCAACTGCGCGACGACGACCCGTTTGGCGACCCGCACGTGACGCGCGTGCTCGGGCTGCTCGGCGTCGACGACGCGTGGGTGGCCCGCACGAAGGAGCAGACGTCGCTGCTGCATTTTCTCGTCGACGAATCTTTCGGCGGCGTGGCGCGGATGCCGCTGCCCCCCACGCGGATGATGTCGTTTGAGCAGACGTTTGCGGCGTTCCTTGACGCGCAAGGTGGCTGCGAGCGCATCAAGCGCACGCCGATGCCGCGCGGCTACGGCTTTTTCGTCACGCGCCTGTTGTTCATCTTCTCGTTGATCTTCCCGTTCACCGTTGTCGACGCCGTGGGCTGGTTGGCCATGCCACTGAACCTGATCGTCTGCCTCGGGTTTACGTTGATCAGCGAGACCGGCCGCATCCTCGAAGACCCGTTCAACCACTTCTTCAACTCGCTGCCCATCACGAGCCTGTCGGTCACGATCGAACGCAACCTGCGCCAGCGGCTCGGCGACACCGATCTGCCGGCGGCCATCGTCGTCGACGAAAAGGGTGTGTTGTGGTGACCATGCCGCTCCCGCTCAGGAGATTCCCATGAGCACGCTGAACACGCCGCACTCTGCCCATTACCTCAACGACACCCGCGACCTGTGGTGGAACGCCGATTTCCTCGAGCTCGTCGCCACCCGCACCGGCCTGCGCCGTGTGCAGCGCCCTCTCGACGTTGGGGCGGGCCTTGGTCACTGGACCCGCACGGTCGCCTCATTGCTGTCGCCGGGGGCTCGTATCACTGGCATCGAGCGCGAGGCCACGTGGGTCGAGCGCGCCATGGGCACCGTCGACCATGCGGCGAACGACGTCGTTATCGACTTCGTTCAGGGTGATGTGCATGCCCTGCCTTGGCCCGACCACACCTTTGACCTCGTCACCAGCCAAACGGTTTTGATCCACGTTCCCGATCCCGCCGCCGCCCTCGCAGAGATGGTGCGAGTGCTTCGCCCGGGCGGTGTGCTGTTGTGCGCCGAGCCCAACAACCTTGGGCAAAGCGTGAGCAGCCTGGTCGGCGATCCCCACTTCGAGCTCGACGATGTCGTGGCCCTCTTTCGACTGCAGGCCACCTGCGAGAAGGGCAAGCATGCGCTTGGACTTGGGTACAATTCGATCGGCGAACACCTGGTGCGCTTCATGCCTGACACTGTCGACCTGCTCGGTGTCTGGAACAACGATCGCTGCACCACGTTTCGCAACGGCGACGACCACAGCGCGCGCCCTGAAGTGCTCGACGCCCTGCGCGTCAACGACGATGGCTTCGGATGGCCGCGCGAAGAAGCCCACCGCTACTTCCTCGCCGGCGGTGGCGACCCTGCCACGTTCGATACCGACTGCGCCCGCGCCAACCGCCTGCTGCGCGACCACTGGCACCGCACGGCGCAAGGTGCTGGACGCAACGAAGGCGGCCTCTTCTATGTCCTGGCCGCTCGTAAGTCCGAAGCTCGATAGTCCCGGTCGCCTCGTTGGCAAGGTTGCATGGTCGTCGAGGCGAACCGTCATGCTCAACCGGCGGATCGCTCCGCACCGAGGACGGCATGTCGGGCTCGCACGCGCGGCATCGGCTGCGGGTCGGCCAGCAACGTGGCCAACGCGTCGTCGAAATCGTCGCTTGGCACATGGAGCAAGAAGGGCCGCAGTGGCCGGCCGAGCACCGCGTCTTCCAGGGCTGCGTGACCAAACACCGCGCGCGTCGTGGGCCCCAGCAGCATGCCGCCTTCGTCAAGCATCGCTGCCGCATCCTGCTCGCGCGAGCGCAAACGCTGCTGCCCTGCCGGTGCCGGTCCGCGCTCGCGGGCGAGGGAGACCTGGCGCGCACACAGGGCTCGCTTTGCGCGGGGAAAGCGGGCCCACACGAGAGCGTTGAGCAGGTCGTGCAGGTTATGCGCGCGCGTCGGCACCTCGCCGCGCAGACAGCGGTCGGCGTAGCACCCGTCCACGTCGCTGCTGTCCAATCCCGCCGGCAGCGCGCCTCGTTGTCGCACAAACGCCACCTCGGTCCCCAGCAGCACCCGCCACGTGTCAGGAGCCTGCGGACGCGCCTTGGCCACTCCATCAAGCCACTGCTCGAAGCCCGCGAACGCGTGGTGATGGTGCCAGCGGGCAACGGCAGCACACTC
>CAJBHN010001255.1 GCA_903952805.1 uncultured Myxococcales bacterium
CCGGCTGCGTGGAGAGCCCGTGATGTCGTTTCTGGGCCACCGTCGCGCTCATCCCCTGCGCGCATTGCTGGGCACCTGGTGGCGCACGTACACCGTCCCCTGATCGCCATCCACGACGACGACGATGACGACGATGACGACGATGACGACGATGACGACGATGGCGACGATGACGATAACGATAACGACGATGAGGACGATGACGACCACGACGATCACGGCCGATGACCTGCTGCCCGGCCTGGCTGAAGCAGCAGCCTCCTTCGGCGGCCCACCCGGCTGAGGGCCGCAGGCGGCGATGGTTCGACGTCGGCTCAGGATCGCCGGTTTCGCCAGCGAAGGCCCGGCAGCACCACCAGCGCCACCAGCACCAACAGCGTCGCCGTGGTCGACGTCGGCGTCGATGCGCACCCGCCGGGCGGTGCATCGTCGTCGCTGATAGCGCCAAACAGCCCGGGTGTACGGCACACATCGTCGCTGCGCAGGCCGAAGTCACACCAGCGCTGCATCTCGGCCTCCATGAAGCCGATGTGGGGCGGCGTCTTGACCGCAAACGCCGCCTGGCCGCAGCCGGTGGCACCAAAGCTCGCCACCCCGGCCAATCGAGGTTCGCCGTTGGGCCCGACGAAGGCCACCGTCGGTCCGCCAGAGTCGCCGTTGCACAACGACGGCAAGCGCTGGCCATCTCCCACGGCCAGCAGGGCCGGTCCCTGGCCCGTCACGTGGGTGAACGCACAGCGCTTCAGGCCGGCTTGCCCATCGTCGTCGAGGCCGAAGCCGACAATCTCGACGGTGTCGCCATCCACCAGCGTCGCGAGTTCTGCCGCCGACGGCAGCTGCATGGGCGCCACCGAAGAGATGGCATGCTCCAACAACAACAGACCGACGTCGAAGGATTCAGCGTCGGAGAAGCGGCTGTTGAACCGGCCGTCGAAAGCGGGATTGGCGATGGCCACAATGGCTCGCACGGCCCCCGGCGGCAGGCCCGGATTGCTGCCCCCATGCCAGGCGCGGACGTCGGACAGCAGGCTGACGCTCAGACCGGGCTCGTTGCGCAGGATGCAATGGGCGGCCGTCAGAACGGTGTCGGGAGCGACGAGGGTCCCGGTGCAGTAGAAGCTCACGACGCCATGGCGTTGCAGCAGCAGGGCAACGGTCGCTGAGGAGACGTCGTCGCCGCAGGGGGCGCCGCCGCGGACGATGGCTTGGTTTCTCACGCCGGTGTCGGTGATGTCGATGACTCCCTGATCATCGCAACTGGCGACGCCAACCATCGCGAGCAGGACGACGAGAGCGGGAGTGCTGGGACTCATGGCAACGCCTGGCAGCTTCGGCTGACGAGGTCGCAGCCCGTCACCTGGCACAGCCCGACCAAGGTGCCCTCGACGCTGGTCGCCAAAATGATATCGCCGCTGCCGCTCTCACACGGCGTCCCCTTGAAGGTGAAACAGCGTGGCGATGAAAATGCGACGCAGAGGGCGTCGACGGGACAATCAACGCTCGCCGTACATGGCCCCAGGCCCCCCGCGAAGCGGTTTGGGCAGTGGGCGTCGGTGAGGCAGGGCCGGTCTTCACAGACGTGACGGGCACAAAGGTCGGAGCCCTGGCAGTCGTCGTCGAAGCAGCATTCCGGCGCCGACGCCGCGCGGCAGTGGGCGTCTCGCAAGTCATCATCGAGGATGCTGCAGTACAGGCTCGTCGGGCAGTCGAGCGCGACGGTGTCATCGCGGTCGTCATCGTCCTCGTCGCCAGCCGGCACACACGCCGCATGCGCCGCGACCAACAGCCAGACCACGAGTGCATTCCTGAGCGTGATCATCATTCCCCCAGCAGCTGCCCTTCCGACCGAGCCCCGACGACCAAAGCGCACCGTTGATGGGCGCCCCCCCACATGGGGTGTGCATGCTCCCGCCGCGTGCGCCAGGAGCGGCCGCAAACGCCGAGCATCTTTGATTCTGTTTTGCACGGAGCACGCCATGGCTCCCGGTCTCGTTCACCGCTGATCCGGGCGCAGCGGGTCCGGGGCCCTGAGGTGCTGTCGGCGCGGCAGGGCATTGGCCATCGACGACGAACGCACCAGAGAATCCAAGCCGACGTGGGTCACATCGTGCTGCCCCTGTGTGAATTTCCACGCGCGTCGATGGCGGCAGAACAGTGATGCTTCGCGGCTCTGCTGGTGGAACCACGATGTGGTCTGACACACCATGTGGCAGCTCGCACGACGACGTCACGACGTCACGACGTCACGACGTCACGACGTCACGACGTCACGACGTCACGACGTCACGACGTCGAACTTGATCACCGATGCGGGTACGCATCGCCTGATCGGTGCCTACGCTCATGACGATCGCGCGAGCGATGGGCTCGCGGCGAAGAACCAGGAGATCCCATGGGGCCCGTTTTCATCGTCATTGCCGACAGCGTTCGTGCTCGCATCTACGGCCAGGAGGCACGCGGCGCGCCACTGAATCTGGTCACCGACATGGCCCATCCAGCATCAGGCCTCCATAACCAAGACCTCGTCACTGACAAACCCGGCGCCGTCCGTTCGGGCAACACCAGCGTCGGCTTCGCTGGTGCCCACCCGAGCCCAAAAGAGCAGGAGCAAGCGCGCTTCGCCCACGACATCGCCCGCCATATCGAACATGCCCGCGCCTCGGGCCGCTTCAAGGAGTTGGTGCTGGTGATGGGCCCGCGGATGCTCGGGCAGGTGAAGCACGGGCTGTCAGACATCACCAAGGGGCAGATTGCGCGCGTCATCGAAAGCGACATTGCGCGCCTCAACGACACCCACATCGCTCAGCACCTGCGCGACCAGTGGTTCGTCTCCCAGACGGTCTTTGCGCGCTGAGCCCATGGTCCAGCGCAGGCGGCGCTGAGCGGCGGCTGAGGGCGCCGTCGTCGACGACGACACCCTCAGCGCTCGGCGTGCTGGATGGCTGTGGCCATCGTCTCGGGGTTTTTTCCCTCGAAGAGGTGCAGGTGGGCGCCGTCGACGGTGGCGACGGTCAGCGTGCCCGACAGCCAATCGCGCCAGCCGTGGGCGGGATCGTCAAACCTGGTGGCAGGCCAGTCAAACGTCGTCGCCGCCTTCAGCAACAACCCGGGAATATGGGTGGTGCGGCTTGGTCGGTACTGCAGTTGGGCGTTGGCCAGGGCCCCCCACAAGGTGCGCATCTCTTGTTGACGGGCCTCGTCGAATTCGCCGGCGCCCACGTCGGCGGCGCCTGCGAGTCTCTCGGCCATGCCGAGCTTCATCAGCACGCGACCACGCACATTCTTGAGGCGCTGCGTGAGGTAGCGCCGCTTGCCGGCGAGGTCGTGTTTGCGAAATTCGTCGACGTGGATCAGGGCCCGTTGGTGCATGGGCAGGCGTTTGGGGTAGCCCGGCGCCAGCACGTCAAAGAACACCAGCAGCTCGGGTGGGATGCCCCGACGCTCCAAACGGAGGGCCAGCTCATAGGCGACGTAGCCGCCGAAGCTGTAGCCGCACAAGATGATGGGGCCGTTGGTCAGACCGCGGGCATCGAGCTCGGCGAGGTAGGCGGTGGCGATGTCCTCGACGCTTTCCTTGGGCACCTCGCCACTCTCGCCACCGATGGCGCGAAAACCATAGCTCGGGGTCTCTGGCCCCAACAGCTGGGCCAGCTTCTGAAATGTGAACACATGACCGCCAATGCCGGCGATGAAAAACACCGGCGTCTTGGTGCCGTGCTCATTCAACACGATGAGCGACGAACTCGGCACCGTCGTGGTGGTGGTGGTCGTCGTCGTCGTCGTCGCTGTGCCAATCGTGGTGGTCGTCGACGCCGTCGCGGTCGATGTGGACGTCGCTGGCCGCTGGGCGTCGATGGTGCGTGCGAGCCTCTCGATGGTGTTGGCCGAAAACAGTGCCGACAGGGGCACATTCACCGCGAGGTTCTTCTTGATGCGGCTGACCAGCATGGTGGCCAACAGCGAATGGCCGCCCCGATCAAAAAAGCTGTCGTCGATGCTCAGCTCAGTGGTGCCAAGCACCCCCTGCCAGATGGGGAGCAGGGCCTGCTCCGTCGCTGTCTGGGGACTGCGCAGGACCTTCTTCGCCGTCGCGTGCAGGGGGTCGGGGAGGGCTTTGCGGTCGACCTTGCCGTTGACAGAGACTGGCAGCCCATCTGGCAGCAGCACCACATGGGTGGGCACCATGAAGTCGGGCAGATGGCGGGCCACGTGCTCTTTGACGTCGTGGGCCGTCAGACCGACGCCGGCGGGCGTGGCCAGGCGGGGCACCACATAGGTCACGAGGACCTTTTGATTGGACGCGTCGACCCGGGGCACGCTGAGCGCATCACGCACGCCGTCGAGCTTGTGCACGACGGCGTCGACCTCGCCGAGTTCCACGCGGAAGCCGCGGATCTTGACCTGAAAGTCCGAGCGCCCCAAAAACTCCAACTGACCTGCCAGGCCAGCGTCGTCGTCGTAGTATCGGCTGAGATCGCCGGTCTTGTAGAGGTGCCCATGGCCGGGTCGGTCCATGCCGCGAGCCTTGGCCTCTTTGATAAAGGGATCCTTGATGAAGCGCTCGGCGGTCAGGGCCTCCCGCTGCAGATAGCCCGACGCCAGACAGGTGCCGCCAATGTAGAGGTCGCCGCTGACACCGGGGGGCACCGGCTGCAAGCGATGGTCAAGAACATGGTAAAATGAATTTTGAATCGGCTGGCCGTATGGAATGCTCGTCCACGACGGATTCACCGCATCAACAACATAATGATTCGACCAAACCGCGGCCTCGGTGGCCCCACCCAGCGAACGCACCGCCAGACCCTGGTGGAAGGTCCGCCGCAGGTGGTCAGGCAGGCTGACGGGGATCCAATCCCCCGACAACATCACCAGTCGCAGCCGCCGACGACGACCCTGCTCACCCTCGTCAACGGCAGCTTCGGGAAACAAGGTCGCCAGCCGGTGCAGCGCCGCCGGTGCCGAGTCCCATACTGTGATCTCGCCCGACAGCAGCCGACGCACCAGCCCTTCGGGGTCGCGCAACTCCGCCGCCGTCGCCACCCGAATGGATGCTCCAGCACCCAAGGCACCAAAAATATCGTAGACGCTCAAATCAAAACATATCGAGGTTACAAAAAGAAGTCGGTCTTCCGGGGTAAATGAACACTCACGGTTGACCCAATCCAACGTGTTGACGACGGCCTCGTGGGTCAACACCACGCCCTTGGGCTGGCCGGTGCTGCCCGACGTGTAGATCGTGTAGCAGACGTCGCCGGGCTCAGAGACCCGCGGCGGCCGGGTGCTGTCTTCGGCGGCGAGGGCGGCCACGACGTCGTCATCGTCCAGCACGATGGTGCGGGTGCCCGCAGGCAGCAACGGCAGATGGTGGCGCTGGGTGACGACCACCGGGGCGCGGGTGTCGTCGAGCATGAAGCTCAAGCGCTCGGGGGGGTACTCCGGGTCGAGGGGGACATAGGCGGCGCCAGATTTCGCCACCGCCAACACGCCGACGACGAGCTCGATCGAACGGTCCAACAAAATGCCAACATAGCGGCCAGGCACGGCGCCAGCGCGCTTCAGGCACCACGCCAGTTGATTGGCGCGCCGTTCCAACTCAGAAAACGACGCGCTGACGTCGGAGCCGGGCACAATGGCGCCGTCGATGGCGCTGGCGGCGATGGCACTGCACACCACGGCGACCTGGTCGCGCAGGGCTTCGTCGTCGGCGCGGGCCTCGAACAATTCGTGGATCAACGTCTGCGCGGGGAAGGGTCGGGCGGTCTGGTTGTGGGGTCCAAAGAGCACAGCGGCCCGCTCGTCATCGGGCAGGAGCCGCACATCGCCCGTGGTTTTGGCGGTGATCATCGAGGCGCAGACCGCCTCAAACCAGCCCAGCAAACGGGTGATGCCGACGTCGTCGTAGCGAGCACGGTCAAAGAGCACCCGCAATTCAAGGTGCTCTTTCCTGGTGTGCTGACCATGGTCAAAGACCGTGATGTTGAGAGGGAAGGTCGGCTGCTCCTCGTAGTGGAAGTGACGGTGGGCAAAGGCTGCATCGACGCTGCGCAACGTCTGGTTCAACTCCTGATTTTCAAACATCAGCAGGCTCTGAAACAGCGGCGTGC
>CAJBHN010001256.1 GCA_903952805.1 uncultured Myxococcales bacterium
GAAAGCCCTCAATGGGTGTCTGCTGTACGAAGCGTTGGGCCACGCTGTCGAGCTGGCCCTCGCTCTTGAAGCGCCACCCCGCGGGCAATCCCTTGACGGCCACGGTGCCGCTCACCAGTTGCGGTGAACCATTGTCTTCGTCGAGAACGACGGGAAGAAAGCGGCTCTGCGGCGACAGATAGACACCGCGCGCCTCGACGATGCCGCTGGTCTCCTGCAACGACCGCTGCTGCTCGGCGGCACCTTGCACCGGCAGAGGCACGATGGGACCCGTGGCCCGCACCCGCACCGGCACGCCTTCGCCGTCGCGCAGCAATGACAGGGTCTCGATGCCGCCGTCGACGCTGCGGGCCATGACGCGGGCGCCGCTCACGACGGGGTTGAGGCCCGCGTGCAGCTCGATGGTCATCGCCAGACCAGGGGTCAAGACCTGCAGCGTGTCGTCGATGGCGACAATGCCGGTGCCGACGGTGATGGTGACCGTGGCGTCGTGGCTGACGGGGGCGCTCTGGACCGCGAGGGCGAGCAGGAGATGAACAGGGCTCAACATGCGAGCACGCTAGCGCAGGCGTTGCCTGATGTGAGCCTTGTCAAGCGACGACCCGGTCACGCCGGCAGCCGTTCGAATCGGCGGCCGTGAATCAAACCAGATCGGCCGCCGTCTGCTCGACATGAACCACGCCACGCCGCTGCTCGCCACCCTGGCCTTTGTGGCCACGGGCTTTGTCTCCACCGCCGCCAACGCCCAGGTCTTTGTCAGCGCGCCCCCTGTCGTCGTTGCCGCCGGCCCCATCGTGGTCGCCTTTGGCGCGCCACCGCCTCCCCCACGCGTCGTCTACATGCCGCCGCCGCCGCCAGAGGTGGTCTACGTGGAGGCTCAGCCGACCGTCGTGTATGCGCGCGCCTCGTATCGTGAGCCTTCGTCCTACCGCCCTGTGGTCTCCCATCGCCCCGTCGTCGTCCATCAGCAGCACGACCGCTGCCACGGCGGCCATCACCACCACAGCGACCGTCACGACCGGCATGCCCAGTGGCGTGGCCGCGATACCCGCCGCGACGACCACCGCGACGACCGCCGCGACGACCGCCGCGACGACCACCGCGACGACCATGGCAACTGGAATCATGGTAAGGGTCCCAAGCACCGTCGCTGAACGGGCTCGACGCCGACACCGGCGTCATCGGCACCACACAACACCGATGCGCAGCGTCCACCGACCCTGCCCATCGGTGTCGTCGTTGCAGGTGCCAATCTTCGAGATCAGAAAGCATCGATGACGACGACGGTGAAGCGGGACCGGTCGTCCTTGAGGCCGTTGGTGGCGGCGACTTCGACCTCGTGGTCGCCGACGTCGGCTGCGACGGGGGTGAAGACGTAGAAGGTGTCGTCGTCGATGCCGCCGGGCCCCTCGGTGACGCTGAAGGTCAGGGGGCGGTCCTCGGGGTCGCTGGCGAAGGAGGCGAGGTCCACCGCGAGCCGCTGACCGACGACGACTTGTTGGTCGGGCACGGGGTCGAACACCGGTGCCGGCACGATGAACAGGCAGCCGTTCGTCGACGTGAGCAGCATGGCGACCGGCAACTTCCAGGCGCGTATGGTCATGATGTCCTCCCCGGGGTCCGCCCACCGTTGTCGGGGATTCAGCGGTAGAGCACAACCCGGCGGCTGGTCCGGCCCTCGACGGCGAGGGGGACGGGCACGTCGCGTGTGAAAACCGCCGTCAGCCCGGCGGGGTCGAAGAACGGGCGGCCGCTGTCGGCGACGATGAGCGCGATGCCGCGAGCGCGACAGGCACCGATGATGCGCGTCAGCGCGGCACCGAGGTCCCGATTGTAGACGACGTCGGCGGCGATGACGACGTCGACGTCTTCGAAGGCGGCCATCACGGCGTCGTCGTCGAGGATGCTCAACGCGGCGGTGTCGACCGCGACGCCGTGGGCCTCGGCCAGCAGCGACGTCGTTAGCAGAGCGAGTGGGTCGATGTCGGTGGCTTGCACGTGACGCGCACCCCTCGTCGCTGCCGCCACCGACGACAGACCCGAACCGCAGCCCAGCTCCAGCACCCGCAGGTCGGCGACGCTGACGACGCCGTCGACGATGGCGCCGGCCACGACCTGGGCCCCGGGCCAGGCGACGGCGAAGAAGGGGGCGTCGATACGCTGGCCGCAGGCACTCTCCAGCGCGAGCCACAGCGGCAGTTCGTCGTCGGCGGAAAACGCGTGCAGCGAGGGACAGGCCGGCACCGGCGACTGCGGCGCATGCGTCGCCAACAGCGACGCCAGCGTGGCGCGGTCGATCATGGCGGGCTCACGTCGACGACAACGCAGCGGCGGTGAACGCGTCGCTGTTCAACGTCGGACGCGCCGCCAGCAGCCAACAGCGGGGCAGGTCGGTGGCGTTGTCGACGATGGCCATGGCGCCGCCGTCGCGACCGTGGCGGTCGTCGTCGATGGCGAAGGCGGTGACGTCCCCGGCCATGGCCAGCGCGTGCCGGGGGTCAAGCCGCAGATGGGAGAGGGCCAGGTGCTGGCCCCGGTGCAGCACGTCGACGACGCCGCCAGGCACCGTCCAGCGTTCCCGGGCGGGCTTGAGCCGGCGGGTGATGCTCAGCGCCGGCACGCCATTGCCCGCCAGCGCGCGGGGCTTCTGGAGGGTCACCGTGACCTCGTGGACCATGATGTGCTCGGCGTTGACGGTGGCCAGGACGGTGTTGGCGACGACTTCGGCGGCGGTTTCGATGAGCAGGAAGGCCCCCTGCTGCAACACGAAGCGCACCGCGCCGAGCAGACGCGCATAGTCGACGGTGGCGGCGAGGTTTTCGTCACGGGCGGCCCGCCGGGTGTCGAGGGTCAGGCCCAGGCTGACCAGCAGGGGCTGGGGCACCGGACGCTCCTCGGCATAGACGCCAATCACGCAGTCGACCTGGTGGCCGTCGATGCGCAACAGGTCGCCGACGGCGTCGGTCGTGGCGTCGTTCGTGGCGTCGTTCACCGCTGGTAGTTTTCGAAGCTGAGCTGGACCGGGAGCTCCTTGCTGCGCAGCAGCGCTTGCACGGCCTGCAGGTCGTCGATCTGCTTGCTCTCGATGCGGACCTTGCTCTCGCCGTTCTTCTTGTCGTTGTGGATCGACGCCGTCACCTTGAGCTGCTTGTTCTCCTTGATGATGGATACGATTTTTTTGGCGTTGTCGCTGTCGAGGGTCTTCTTCAACAACAGCTGCATCGTGTAGCGGGCTCCCGACGCCACGGGATCTTTGCGCTCCAGGTACTTGATGGAGAGCTTGCGCTTGATGAACTTGTCCTCGATGAGGTCGGCGAGGGCCTTCACTTTTTCTTCGGTGCTCGCTGCCAGCTTGTAGCCGCCTTCAATCTCGTCGATGGACGGGTCGGTGCCCTTGAAGTCAAAGCGCGTCTTCATCTCCTTCTCGGCCTGGTCGAGGGCGTTGGTGACTTCATGCATGTCGGGCTTGGAGACGATGTCCATCGAGGC
>CAJBHN010001257.1 GCA_903952805.1 uncultured Myxococcales bacterium
ATCATGTGGCCGCCCGTCTCCGTTTGCCACCACGTGTCGGCGAGGTAGCAGCGCTCTTTGCCCACCACCTTGTAGTACCACAGCCACGCCTCGGGGTTGATGGGCTCCCCCACCGAACCGAGCAGCCGCAGCGACGACAAATCGTGTTTGTCGACGTACTGGTCACCGAGACGCATGAACGTGCGGATGGCCGTCGGCGCCGTGTACAGCACGCTGACGCGATGGCGCTCGATGATGTCCCAGAAGCGGTCGGGTTCGGGGTAGATGGGGGCGCCCTCGTACAGCAGCACCGTGGCGCCGTTGGCGAGGGGCCCGTAGGTCACGTAGCTGTGGCCCGTGACCCAGCCGACGTCGGCCGTGCACCAGAATACGTCCTCGTCTTTGTGGTCAAACACGAAGCGATACGAGCGACTGACGCCGGCGAGATAGCCGCCGGTGGAGTGCACCACGCCCTTGGGTTTGCCGGTGGTGCCCGACGTGTAGAGGATGAAGAGGGGGTGCTCAGCGTCGACAGCGGTGGCCTCCCACACCGGTTTGCCGGCGGCGACGGCGTCGTTCCACCACACGTCCCGGCCCTTCACCATCGTCACGTCCTGCCCCGTGCGCTGCATGACGACCACGTGCTGCACCGACTTCGTGCGCTCGTCCTTGAGGGCTTCGTCGACGGTGTCCTTGAGCCGCACAATCTGGCCGCGGCGGGCGCCGCCGTCGGCGGTGACGACGACCTTGCAGGCGGCGTCATGGATGCGATCCCGCAGGGCCTCGGCAGAGAAGCCGCCAAAGATGACCGAGTGGGTCGCGCCCAGGCGGGCACAGGCGAGCATCGCGATGATGGCTTCGGGCACCAGCGGCAGGTAGATGGCGACGCGGTCGCCCATCTCGACGCCAAGCTCGCGCAAGGCCCCGGCGAAGCGGCACACCTCGTCGTGGAGCTGGCCATAGGTCAGCGTCCGCACCTCGGTGGGACGACCACCCTGCATGGGCTCTCCCTCCCAGATGATGGCGGCCTTGTTGCGGCGCCACGTCGTCAGGTGCTGGTCGAGGCAGGTCTCGGTCGCGTTGAGGGAGCCGCCGACATACCAGCGGGCCTTGGGCGCTTGCCACTGCAGCACCGTGTGCCACGGGGTTCGCCAACTCAAGGCAGCGCCGGCGTCGGCCCAATAGTTCAGCCGGGCCGAATCATCGGCGGCGACCTTGTCGAGGCCGAGGGCGGTGTAGGTGGCGCCGTTGATGCGGGCGCGAGCAGCAAACGCGGGAGGCGGCGGGTAGCGCAGCGGAGTGTCGGTCATGCTCGCACTCTACGCCAGCCCCTCGCCTCGACGCACGAGTGCCTCCCGGTCCTGCGGCGACTTGACGACGACTTGACGACGACGTTGATGCGGGCAATCACCCGGCCATGAACAAGCGCAGTGTGGACTCCGCCGACGCAGCCATCGCCGACATTCCCGAGGACGCCACCTTGATGGTCGGCGGCTTCGGCCTGTGCGGCAACCCCGAGAACCTCATCACGGCGCTGCACGCCCGCGGCACCCGGGGTCTCACCATCATCAGCAACAACTGCGGCACCACCGACAAGGGGCTCGGCGTGTTGCTGATGAATGGCCAGGTGAAAAAGATGGTCTCGTCCTACGTCGGCGAGAACAAGGAATTCGAGCGGCGCTACCTGACGGGGGAACTCGACGTCGAGCTGAACCCGCAGGGCACCCTCGCCGAGCGCATCCGCGCTGGCGGCGCCGGCATCCCCGCGTTTTACACCGCCACCGGCGTCGGCACCGCCGTCAGCGAAGGTGGTTTGCCCATCCGCTACCGCGCCGACGGCACCGTCGCGCTGACGAGCCCCGCCAAAGAAACCCGCGAACTCATCGATCCCCGTTCGGGCAAGCCGCGCACCTACGTCATGGAAACCGGCCTGTTCGCCGACTTCTGCCTGGTGCGAGCCTGGAAGGCCGACGAAAGCGGCAACCTCGTGTTCAGAAAAACGGCGCGCAATTTCAGCCCGATGATGTGCATGGCGGCCAAAGTCACCATCGTCGAGGCTGAGCACATCGTCCCCGTCGGCAGCCTCGACGAAGACGCCATCCACGTTCCCGGCGTCTACGTGAAGCGCCTGGTGCAGGTCACCAGCAAGGCCGGCTGGATCGAGCAGCGCACCGTGCGCCCCCGCCCAGCGGCCTGAACGTCGTCGTCGTCGACGCTGCCAACGTACCACATCATCACACCTCAACCCACACGGACCCACCCATGCCCCTCACCCGTGAACAGATGGTCGCCCGCGCCGCCCGCGAGCTGCAGGATGGCTTCACCGTCAACCTCGGCATCGGCATCCCCACGCTGGTCGCCAACGCCATCCCCGCCGGCATGGATGTGCTGCTGCAGAGCGAAAACGGCATGCTGGGCGTCGGCCCCTTCCCCATGGATGGCGACGAAGACCCCGACCTCATCAACGCCGGCAAGCAGACGGTGACGGCGCTGCCGGGAGCGTCGTACTTCTCGTCGGCCGACAGCTTCGCCATGATTCGTGGCGGCCATGTCGACTTGACGGTGCTGGGGGCCATGCAGGTCAGCGAGCAGGGCGACATCGCCAACTGGATGATCCCCGGCAAGATGGTCAAGGGCATGGGCGGCGCCATGGACCTCGTCGCGGGCAGCCCACGGGTCATCGTGACGATGGAGCATGTGGCCAAGAACAAGGACGGCAGCACCGACCACAAGCTGGTGCCGGCATGCACGCTGCCCCTGACGGGCCGGGCCTGCGTCGATTTGGTCATCACCGACCTGGCGGTTTTTGCGTGTCAGCGGGGCGTCGGCATGACGCTGCTGGAACATGCCCCCAACGTCGGCGTCGACGACATCAAGGCCGCCACCGGCTTCGCCTTCACGGTGTCGCCGAACCTGTGTCCCGTCGCCGTCTGAACCGGGCGCAGGTCGGCGTCAGCGATGTGGTCGTTTCTGTTTTCCGTGCCAGATGCGAGCAACGCAGATGCGCTCGGCCTCGACGACGTAGACGACCACGTCCTTGTCGATGATCAGTTCCCGGGTGGACGCGACGGCGCCGACCCGCCCCAACAACGGAGAGTGGCGGAGGATGGTGATCCGCTCTTCCAGGTCGAGCGTCACCCGCGCAGCGGTCTCTGGCCCCGCCGCTGTCGCCAGCAGTTCTGATGCTTCTTTGGCTGGCGCCAAAGAAAGTCGGCGATGTCGAGCAGATCTCGCCGCGCGGACTCCGCAAAGACAAGCCGCTTCATTTCTGGCGATTGGCCAACAGCGCCCGGACTTCATCGAAGACGCTTTCGCCATCCACGACCCGGCCGGCGCTGATGTCGTCCAGGCCGCCTTTGACGGCGGCAATGAACGCGGCCTCCTCCTCCAGCACGTCATCGACCGCCAGCAGCAAGAGCACTTCAACGGGCTTGCCTTCGCGGGCAGCCCGTGCCGACAGCGCTGCGAAGCGCTCGTCGTCGATTGGGACGGAGAGCGTCACCATCGAGCAAGCATAGCGACACCGAAACTGCTGGTCATCTCCTCTGCAAGCACCCCGACGGGCAAGCCAGACCTGATTGGGGCCGGTTGCGCCCTGCGCCCGGGGTGGACGAAGGGACATTAAGCCATCTGACCGAGCGAACAGTTTGACCCCGGGGGCGCAGGCGCGCCATGGTCCGCCCCTGCCACAAGCAATTTTCCATCGTGGTCGTTGAGGATTCCCGTGCATATCGTCGCCATTGGTAAGACCGACGTCGGTCAGAAGCGCGACCACAACGAGGACGACCTCCTCCTTGATTCGGAGCTTGGCCTCTACATCGTCTGCGATGGAATGGGTGGGCACGCCGCCGGCGAGGTCGCCTCCGCCCACGCCGTCAAGACGGTGCAGCGGGTCTTGATGGAAAATCGGGCCGTCCTCGACGACGCCAGGAAGGACAACGGCGCCGAGGCCCGCGAGAAGCTGTCGTCGGTCTGCGAGTTGGCCGTCAACACGGCGTGCTCTGAAATCTTCACCATGGCCATCACCGACCACGGCAAGGCCGGCATGGGCACCACGCTGGTGATGATGCTCGTCGTGGGAGGCAAGGGCGTCATGGCCCACGTCGGCGACTCCCGCCTCTACATGGTGCGGGCCGGCCAGATCCACCAGTTCAGCGAAGACCACAGCTACACGTCAGAGATGGTCAAGCGCGGCAAGATGACCCGCGAGCAGGCCCGTTCGTCGCCGTACGCCAACGTCATTACGCGCGCGGTCGGCATCCAGAAGAACGTGCAGGTCGACACCCTCGTCTTCGACATCATCCCGGGCGACACCTTCCTGCTCTGTTCCGACGGGTTGCACGGGTATTACGACGACCCAAACGACCTCGCCGAGACCCTGTCGAACACCGACACCGGCAAGATTCCCGACATCCTCATCAACACCGCCAACACCCGCGGCGGCAAAGACAACATCACCGCGGTCATCCTGCGGGCGGTCGCCGACGAGAGCGACAAGGTCCTCGAAGACGCCCGCGCCTCCGAGGTCAACCTCAAGCTTGATACACTCAAGAAGATTCCGCTCTTCCGGTATCTGACATACCAAGAGCTGGTGAAAGTCCTGAACATTACGTACCTTGAAACGTACGATGCCGGGGCCGAGATCATCAAGGAAGCCGATTCCGGCGAAGAACTGTACGTCATCCTCGCCGGCAAGGTTCTCGTCAGTCGCAGCGGGCAGGAAATCGTGGAGCTGCATCCCGGCATTCACTTTGGTGAGATGGCGCTCGTTGACCAGTCACCACGGTCGGCGACGGTGACGGCTCGAGATGCAACTCGACTGCTGGTCGTTCAGCGTCGATCTTTCTATACACTGATCCGCAAAGAACCAGTGCTGGCCGTCAAGCTGCTGTGGTCGTTCGTGCAGGTGTTGTCGCGACGCCTGCGCGAAACCAACGAGCAGTTGTCGGGTGCGAGGACCGCCCTGGAATCCCGTGACCTGCCATTCATGGAGATCGACGATATCGATATCTCCGACGACGACCCCACCAAATAGCCTTGCCTGTCGACCTCGGCGGGCTGAGCCTGATC
>CAJBHN010001258.1 GCA_903952805.1 uncultured Myxococcales bacterium
CCAGTCCCCTTCGCAGGAGCGACCTGCTGTAAGTTTGTCTTCGTCGTCACTGTCGTCGCTGTCGTCGTCGCTGTCGTCGCTGTCGTCGTCGCTGTCGTCGCTGTCGTCGTCGTCGCTGTCGTCGCTGTCGTCGCTATCGTGGTCGACTTCGCCGACGTCAGCGGCTGCTCGCCATCGATGTCGGGGGTGCGACGCTGCGGGGTCGGGTTGGTGGGGCCTTTGACGAGCATGGGGCCAATCATGCCCTGCCGAGGCCGCGCGGAACAGGGCGTCAATCGACGGAGCGACCAATCATGGAGGCGATGGCGATGAAATGCAGCGTCGCGCCCACGAGGGTGCTGGCGTGGAAGAACTCGTGGTAGCCAAAGACCTTGGGCCACAGCGCGGGCTTCTTCACGGCGTAGGCGATGGCGCCGATGGTGTAGGCGACGCCGCCGGCAAACACGCAACCGAGTTCCATCGACAGCAGCGCTGACGTGGCTTCGTCCCAATACACGACGACAACCCAGCCCAGCGCGACGGCGATGATGGGGGCCACCGCTTTGGGCGCCTGAATCCACAACAGGGATTGCAGCACGCCGATGAGGGCCCCCACCCACACCACCACGAGGATCTGGCGACCGGTGGTCTCAGGCAGCGCGGCGATGGCGATGGGCGTGTAGGTGCCCGCGATGAGGACAAAGATCGACGCGTGGTCGGCGCGGCGCATGATGGCCCGGGCCTTCGGACTCCACGTGATGCGGTGGTAGGTGGCGCTGACGGTAAACAGCGTCACCAGACTGACGGTGAACAACGCCGCTGACAGCGCGCCCTTGAACGACGGCGACGTCGCCGTCAACGCAACCCCCGCGACGAGGGCGACGACCGCAGCCACCTGATGCAGCACCCCGCGCAGGAGGGGCTTTTCGGTGACACTGGCGCTGGTCGACTCAGACGTCGTCATGGGGGGTCCCGTCGTCGAGGGGATGAATGGCCAACCAATCGGCCACATCAGCGACGCTGGCAGCCCAGGGCACCAGCGCGACCGTCACATCGTGGGCAGTGGGTCGCTGCTGTGGATTTTTGTCGAGCATGGTCGTCACCAGGGTCCGCAAGGCGCTTTCGATGCGCAGGCGCCCGACGTCAAACTGCTCGGTGGTGATGCGGCGAACCGTGGCCAGGTCCGAGCCTCCGTCGAAAGGGCGCTGGCCGGTGATCAGCTGGAAAAACGTGATCCCCAGCGCCCACACGTCACAGGCCGGTGACACCGGCGTGCCCGCCAGGAGTTCGGGGGCCATGTAGGCAAGCTTGCCCATCAACGCGTCGCCGTCGTCCTGTTCGCTGACGACGCTGGCAACGCCAAAATCGATGACTTTGCTGCCACCGCTGGCGGTGACCATGATGTTGTCGGGGCTGACATCGCGATGCACGACGTCGTTGTCATGGGCGTGGGCCAGACCGTGAGCGGCATCGAGGATGACCCGCGCCACCACCGACATGGGCAGCGGCGCCCGCTCGGCGATACGCATCAACGCGTGGGCTGGACGACCATCGAGATACTCGACCGCCATGAACCATCGGCCACCAACAACGCCGACATCGAGCACCGAGATGACGTTGTGATGGTTCAAGCGGGCCACCACCCGCGCTTCGCGCTGAAACAAACTGATGAACCCGGCATCGTCGGCATGGGTCGAACGGATGCATTTGACGACGACATGTTTGGCGAAGCCACGCGGTCCATCCTGGCGCGCCAAAAACACCTCGCCCATGCCGCCACCACCCAGGCGCCGCAGCAATGCATAGCGCCCCAGGCGCTCGGGCAGCGACGCACGGGTTGATGGCTGGAGGACCAACCTCGATGCCTGCTCGGCCCAGGGGTCTGGCGATGACGACGTCGACCCAGCGAGGACATCGCCGTCGCCGTCGCTGGCGTTGGCAGCGCCCCAGACCTGGTCCAAGCGACCGGTGGCATCACGCTGGCCCTCGCGCTGCACCAGCGACAGAAACAACCCACGACGATCGGCAGCCTCGCCCACGCCGTCGAAGGCGGCGCTTGCCACGGCAAAGACCACATCCCACACACTGTCGGCTTCGGTGATGTCGCCCCAGCCGCGATGAAGGGCAGCGGCCCGCGCCAACCCACAGCAGCGCTCGCAGCGCTGCAGCAGATGCTCGGCGGCGACGTCGCCGGGCAGGACCTGCAGCAACGGCTCCACGACATCGCTGCGCAGGACGTCGATGATGCGCACCGCCGTCGACAACGACCGGGTGGCCCGCAGCACGCCCAGGGCGCTGTCGTCGACCAACAACACGCGCGGCGCGATGTCATCATCGAAACGCCAAGCACCATCGGACCGCGACAGCAACCCACGCAGCACATCGGCGGCCGTGGCGCGGGCGTCTGTGATGACGCTGTCGTCCAGCGTACGCAGACCGGCCTCGGCCTCGGCGCGACGACGCAGCAGACGGGCGTTGCTGGCCAGTTCTGAGGCCACCTGGCGCAACGCCCCCTCAAGGGCGAAGCGCACATCGTCGACGACGACGTCCCTGGTCCTGGCGTTGCTGTCGGCGGGGGCCGACACGGCGGAGGCCATGCCGTGGGTCGCATCGAGGTGTCGGTCGGGGTGTCGGTCGAGGTGTCGTTCGAGGTCAGCAATGATGGCCGCGCGAGCGGCCATCAGCCCGGCTCGAATCACGTGCAAAACGGATTCGTCAAGCTCGCCACTGCCATCGACGCCGGCGAAGGCTGCGCTGAGTTGGGCGCGCCGGGGCTCGACCAGCGCCAACAGGCGCCCGGGCTGCAACGCCGGGCAGACCAGCAGATCGGCGGCCGCCTGCAAGACGGCGGCATCGGCATTGGGAACGATGACGGCGACCACCGCATCGAGCACGGTGTCGCGCTGCGACACCAGCCCGGCCCGCGCCTGCTCCAAGACGGCGCACGCCTCGACGGCGCGCTGTGACACCTGAGAGCGCCAGTCGCCGCCCACCGTCGCTACGATCCGATTTCCACGAGGACCTCGAACTCCCCCGTGGGACTCAAGCGCGCCACCATGGTGCCGTCGGGAGCCCCCTGCTCGATGAGGACCCGGCGGATGATGGGCAGGGCCCGCACCACATCGCTGACCTCGATCTCGATGTCGCAGCTCTCGGGGTTGCCGTCGTCGTCCATCGAGGTGCCCGCACCGGTCACCTGCCCATAGGCGCCCAGGGCTTCCTCGAGGGGATCTTCGAAGCGATCGGCGCGCTCATAGGGCGAAATGCCAACGGGCAAATGGGCCAACAAGAAGACCGGCGGCGTATGGCTCGTGCCGCTGAGGATCACGCCCTTCTTCGCCGGCGCCTTCTTCGTCGCCGCCTTCTTCGTCGCCGCCTTCTTCGTCGGCGACTTCTTCGTC
>CAJBHN010001259.1 GCA_903952805.1 uncultured Myxococcales bacterium
CCGCGCTCGCTTCGACTACGTGAAAGAGATGTGGGACAGCCACATGAAGTCGGGGAACTTCAAGCCCTTGTTCGCCGGTGAGTCCAACGGCGTCCGATTCGAGGTCGCGTCCATCAAGAAATCCAATGACGGCGGCACCGAGGGCCTTCGGATGGATGTGTTCATCTATGGCGCCCCGCCGCGAGACCAACTCGCCCTCAACAACCTCCACATCGACACCTGGGTTGAGTTCGCTGACAAGGAGACCTCGGGCAAGCGGAAGGGACAACCCAAGCGCTCCGTCTACAAGGCCGACCTCCAACCATTCCTTCCCTACGTCCTCGTCGACAAGCCGTGGGAGTGGATGCCCGAATGGCCTGCTGGCGTCATGGTCGGCTACTACGTCGGCGTACCACTGTGGGATTCTCGCAGCACGACCGCGGACCTGACCTTGACGGGTCAGCTTCGCACCATGGGCGGCACCGTCATTCCCCTGGAGATGACGTGGAAGAAGATGAGTGTCGAGGGCGCCTGGAAGGGCGCTGCGGGCAGCAAGTCGGATGACCCGGCACTCGTCCCACTCACGGATGACGACCTCAAGGAGCAGGGTGTTGTCCTGCCTGAGGACGAAGCCGCCGCCGCAGCAGCCCTTGCGGCCAAGCAGTAGCTCAACCACCTACCTATCGCTGCGTGCGTCGCGGCGGGGAGCACGCCATGGGAATCGGCAAAAAGGTCAAGAGCGAGGGCTTCAAGCTCGGCATGAAAGCCATGGGAAAGCTCATGGAAGACCCTGAGCGTGCCAACAAGCTCATGAAGGCCGTCGAGCAGGTCCAAAAGGGCAAAGAGGCCGTCGATGAAACGACGCACCGTTTGTTGAACCTTGGGCAGTTTGCGGCGGCGGCGGACCTCAAGCAGGTTTCGCGAGATGCTGGCCGGGTGAAGCGCGAACTCAAAAAAGCTCTGGCTCTGCTCGACGATATTGAAGCGAAGCTCGACGTGTGATGGTCCCCGCTCCTGGGTGTGGCTGGCCTGAACGGATCAGCTTGGCGCTGGTCTGTATTTCGTTGTCATTGTCCGGTTGTCGCTCCTGCGACCCAGGCGCGAGCGAAACGGCGTTCGTTGATGCCGGCGCCGCTCCCGACGAAGACCTGACCATTCCGTTGACTGCCGGAGCCGAATCAGACCCGGTGGCGGCAGTGATGGTCCGGTTGCCACGGCGTACCGGGACCTGCGCTCAGGTCCGCTCTCTCGCCCGCCTCGAGGAGGCCACAGCAACCGCGAGGGCCGTCGCCGCCGCCACTTCATTCCCCGTCGAGGTCATCACCAGGGATCTCGGCGCCAAAGGCATCTGGCATCGGGTCTGCGTCGGCGACGAAGACAACGCCGCGCGATTGACCGCCAGTGCCACGCGCTGGACCGCACCTGACGGTGTGTTGGCGGCGTTTCTCGACCCACCCCGCAGCTCGGACGAGCCACGCTTCCACGTCCTGGCGCGGGCGACGGTTGAAGGCCCTCGCCCAACCGTGGCCCAGGCTCGAGCTTTTTTGGCCCGCAGTCCCGAAGGACCGGCTTACCTCTTTGGACCCGCGGAGCACCTCCTCCTCGTGGGAACTGGTCCCACAGCCGCCAAGGGCATCCGCTTGGTTGCGGTCAGTCCCCTGGGTGCCATCGTTTCCCTCGATCCGAGCCCGCCGCCAGGTTGCGCTTCTTGCGCCGTGGCTGAGCAGCAAAGCCCCATTGTTGGTCGGCGCCCCCTCGCCGCTGGCGACGTCTTGCCCCTCCCAGGTATCGAGCTGCTCGTCGAGGAGGAGACGGCCAGCGGTTCCCGCTTTCTCGCCATCGTGACCGTCGCAGACGAGGCCGCGGGGGGCCGCATGTGTCGAAGTGGCGCGGTGCTGTTGGCGATGGCCTCCAACGACGTGGTTCTGCGCGGAGAAGCCCAGGTTGTCGAAGGCGACGGCGATGACAG
>CAJBHN010001260.1 GCA_903952805.1 uncultured Myxococcales bacterium
ACGTTTGAGGTGCCCGAACAGGGCGTACGCTGCGACATGACTCGGGCCGGCGGCGGCTGGACCCGTGTGTTCATCTTCGACACCCGCGAGGGCGCCATCTTTGGCACCGACGCCCAGGCGCCGTGTCCAAGCAACCTGACGGCCAAGACGTTTGGGCCCGGCTTCATCGGCTGCGCACGGCCCAACGGTGGCGGCTCCCAACAGGGGCTGCTGTTTCTGGTGCAGCACGCCTACACGGCGGTGATGGGGCATGTCGAAGGCATTGTCTTTGGCGACGCCGACGCCTTCGCGGGCGCCGGGCGCAGCGTCGACGTCAACGGCGTCTACGTTGACGGCGTCAGCATCACCACCGGTGACGTCACGCGTGAACATGTCTTTACCCTGGTGGGAGCGCATCCAAACTTCGACGAGCGCGTCAACCGCTGCCCGTGTGATGCCAGTGCCACCCAGCCTCCCGGTTTCGTCGGCGGCGACTTCATCTGCGACCGCCCGACCTTGGACGGGGCCCGCCCCGGCAATGGCCGCGCCTACGACGTGGGCAATCCAGTGTGGGACACCGACGTGTGCGGGACCAGCGCCGACGGCTTTTGGACCCGAAACACCGCCAGCGCCCACGACGGCAACGACGACCTCGAACTGCGATTGATGCACGACCAGAACACCGACGGCGTCGCCAATCCTGACGAGAACATCGCCCTGACCCGCATCGAGCTGTACATCCGCTGAGTCGCTGCGTTCAGCGGGCGGTGGCGTCAGCGCTGTAGTTTGTCGGCGAAGAACGTCGACAAGGTCTTGTGCACGTGCAGTTGGCTGCTTTTGCCGGCGATGCCGTGGGCCTTGCCGGGGTAGATGGAGGTCTCAAAGACCTTGCCTTCGTCCTGTAAGGCCTGAATCAGGCGCAGCGTGTGCTCGAAGAGCACGTTGTCGTCGGCGGTGCCGTGCATGAGCAGCAGCGGTGTGTTGAGCAGCCCGGCGCGGGTCAGCAGGTTCGAGGTGGCATAGTCGGCCGCATCGCCCTGCTCGCCGGGTTGGCCGATATAGCGCTCGGTGTAGGCGGTGTCGTACAGGCGCCAATCGGTGACCGGTGCGACAGCGGCGGCGGCTGCCACCGGGCGGTCGGCATCCAGGGCGAGGCGGGCCGCCAGATAGCCGCCGTAGGACCAACCAAAGAAGCCCACTCGGGCGCTGTCGACCTCGGGAAACAGCTGCGGCAACTGCCGGATGGCGGCTTTGACGTCGTCGACCTCGACCTGTCCGAACGCATGTTTGTGGGCGCGCGTGAAGGTGCGGTCTCGGCCCGCCATGCCGCGGGTGTCGACGAGAAACACGCCAAAGCCTTGCTGCTGCCAGTGGGTGAAAAGCGGAAATGTACGGGCCCACCGATACGACACCACCTGCCCGGTGGGGCCGCCATAGGCATGGGTGATGACGGGCACGCTGCCGTTGGCGGCGGCGACCTTGCCGGGGGCCGGCGGCAACCACAGGCCGTTGATGACCGTGGTGCCGTCGGCGGCCACGAGGTCGAGAAAGCGGGGGGCGGCCGGCACCGCTTGCGTCAACAAGACAGCGGGGCCGTCGCTGGCCTCGCCAATGACGCCAAGGATCCGGCCGTCGTTGACGGCCATCATCGACGTCGAGGGCGGCACGCCCCACGCGGATTGCGTCACGAGCAGGTGCCGGCAGGCGCTGTCGGCGCTGGCCGACGCTGAGCGCTTGCCGGTCGTCAGCGCCCGCACGGTGCCATCGGGGGCGCGTGCCAGCAGATGCAGGGCCCGACCTCGATCCTGAAATGCCGCCATCACCACTGTATCGTCGTCGTCGACACAGACGACCTCGCTCACAGCTTCGTCCAGGGTCGTCAGCGGCGTACGCTTCCCTGTGGCCCGGTCGATGCGCTCCAGCTGTTTGCGACCGCTGGCTTCGCTGGACCACAGCAGGGTGCCGTCCTTGAACTCGTGGAGGTCGTCGTGGACGTCGACCCAGGCGCTGTCGATGTCGTCGACGATGGTACGCAGGGCGCCGCTCGTGCCGTTGATCTCCAGCAGCGACAGGCGGGTCTGGTCGCGGCTCAGGGTCTGTAGCCAGGCCGTCCCATCGTTGAAGAAGCCAGCGCGGGCGACGTACTCGACTGCGCGGGGGCCGGTGCGGGGCAGGGCGACGGTCACTCGCTTGCCGGTGGCGACCGTGTACAGATGAGGCGTGACGACGGCGTTGTGCTCGCCGGCGGCCGGGTAGCGCTGCGACACCATTTCAGTGTGGTCGGCGAAGATCTGCGGGCGTACTTTCACGCCGACGGGGGATTCATCGACCTCAAGGAAGAGGAGCTGCCGACCGTCGTGACTCCACCAAAAACCCTCGTGCCGATCAAGCTCTTCTTCGGCAATGAATTCGGCGAGACCAAACGACCTCGTGGCCGACGCACCCTTGCTGACGCCGCGCGCCTGGTTGGTCTTGATGTCATGGATGACGACGTTGCCCCGTTTCACATACGCGACCTTGGTGCCGTCGTCGTTGCATACCGGGTTTTGTTCCGGGACGTCGTCGTCGGTGGTCAAGCGCTTGACCGTCGGCGGCGCGCTCGTGCCCGACAGGGTGGCCAGGTAGAGGTCCCCCGAGAAGGGCAACAGCACCCGCGTGTCGTCGTCGCCGCACCAACCGTAGCTGGTGATGCCGCGCTGGCTGATGCGCTTGCGCTCCAGTGCCATGCGCTCGGCTTCGGTGATTTTTTGGGCCTTGCCGCTGAGAAGGTCTGACGACGACACCAGCAGCATGGGGGAGCCGCTGGGCAGGGGTTGGGCCCACAGGTCGAGCACCTCGCTCGACGTCGCCGACGCCTTCAGAAACGTGACGTGCCGTCCAGCCGGCGAGATCCGGGCCTGCAACGGGCTGCGGCCGGCGAGAGGCGGCTCGGCCTGCACGCGCTCCAGTGGCAGCGGAGTCCAGGCGACGACGACGGCGGCGAGGGCGGCGGTGACGGACAACATGGGGATGTTGTCGTCGAAGGCGATGCGAGATGCAACGACGTCGTCAGCGTCGGAAGAACGACTGGGTGCCGAGTTGGGCCTGGGCGAGAATCTGCATGCGGTCGAGGCTCATGCGCCGGGGGCGGGTCAAGGCGAAGGCCACGCAGTCGGCGACGTCGTCGGCGGTCAAGGGTTCCAGTCCGAGGTAGGGGGTCTTGGCGGCGCTGTCGTCGCCCTTGAAGCGGACCACCGAGAACTCGGTTTCCACGAGGCCAGGGTCAAAGGTCATCACGCGCACGTCAGTGCCCAGCAGCTCGGCCCGCAGGCTGCGACCAAAGACCTGCAGGGCCGCCTTGGAGGCGCAGTAGACGGCGCCACCGGCGTAGGCTTCGGTGCCCGCGATGCTGGCCATCAGCACGATGTCGCCGTGGTTCCTGGCCTTCATGCCCGGCACCACACGCTGGACCAGCCTGAAGGCCGCGCGCACGTTGACGTCGAGCATCTGATCCAGATCGGCATCGACGAGGTCGGCAACGTGGGCGCGGCCCAGCGCGAGTCCGGCATTGTCGACGAGGATCGACGGCGGCCCACAAGCTGCTTCACCAGCCGACAACCAGGCATCGACCATCGCGGCATCCGTGACATCGACGGCGATGGCCGCGACCGTGGCGCCGGGGACGCGGGCGATGATGTCGGCCTTGACGGCCTCCAACCGATCAAGGCGCCGGGCGCCGAGCACCACGCTGGTTCCCAGCGCCGCCAGGTGGTGGGCGCATGCAGCGCCGATGCCGGCGGAGGCGCCGGTGACGAAAGCGACTTCGCCGTCGAGGCGGCGCACGCTGAAGGGCAGGGGGTAGGTCGGGGAGGTCATGACTGCGTCCTATCAGGCTGAGGCGAAAATGGGCGAGGGCCGACGCAGGCTTCGCCGATGATGGTCGTCGCCAGACCGCTGCGGCGTGCGTGGCTACAGTGACGCCTTGCCCAGCAGTCCCGCCTTGAGATCGTCGTCGACAGGGTGCGGTCCCATCCAGATGGACATGAGGGCATCGGCGAAATCCTTGCCGGGGATGACGATGCTTTTGACCTTGTTGCCCTCGATGCGGGTGCCGATGCCGGGTTCGTAACTGAACGTCAGGGCGTCGCCGGGGACCAAGCCTGGCATCAGCGCCAGGAAACGGTTTTCCCGTTCGATCAGCGATGCGCTGGGCGACGGGGTGTTTTTTTCGAAACCTTCGCGGGCGGCGTCCTGGAAGCGCTGCCGGGTGACTTCCTTGACGATCGCCAGCCGCACCTGACGGGGCCGCTCCGGCGCGAGGAGAGCGCCGGCATCGGTCCCGACCTTCTCGACGTAAAGGGCCGCGAGGTAGAAGCGCATGAACAACGCCGTCCGGGCGCCGATGCCGTTGCGGGTCAGTGAGACGCCGGCGACGTCGACCCGGTCTGGAAAATCAACGCCGTCGACCACCTTGGCGATGGCGGGTCCGGCCAGGGCCAGGGCAGAGGCCAGGACACATGCAAGGACAGGGGACAAAGCACGGGCACCGGTCATGGGAGCCTCCAGGAAGCACCCAGCATCTCCCGGGCGGTCGCTGAAGTCATCGTCGAGGGCGTACATGTCGGGCATTTCGGCATATCGACCGCCATGGTTGGTCGTGGTGCGGTGGCGGTGGGAGATCTCAGCCCCCGGGGCGCCGCGCTGGGATGCCATCGAGTCGGGCGCTGGCCGTTTTTTTGAATATGGCGCCAATGGTCTTCATGCTGGAACCGCAGGCGCCGTCAGTCGCCCGCCGGAGCCAGGGACCTACATGAAAGATCTTGTCGTCAACGCCATCACCACCACCCTTCTCGATCTGAAGGAACGAGGCGTCGTTCGTTTGGATGGTGGCGTTCCGGCGTTTTCGGTGGACCCGCCCAAGCAGGCCGCCCACGGCGACTTCGCCGTCAACGTCGCCATGATGTTGTCGAAGTCCGAGGGCAAGCCTCCGCGAGCCCTGGCCGAGATGCTCGTCGCTGGCCTGGTTGACCGTGAGGACGTCATCGAGCGGATCGACATCGCCGGCCCGGGCTTCCTCAACGTCATTCTCAAGGACCGCGCGTTTCACGACGTTGTCCGTCACGTCGCGCGCGCGGGCGCCGGGTGGGGTCGCTCAGGGCCGACGGGCCAGAAGATTCTCGTCGAGTTCGTGTCGGCCAACCCCACGGGTCCCGTTCACGTCGGCCACGCCCGCGGCACCTTTGTCGGCGATGCCATCGCCCGCCTGCTGACCGCGTCGGGGCACGACGTCACTCGCGAATTCTACGTCAATGATTTTGGCAAGCAGACCGAAACGCTCGGTCGCACCGTCTTCAAGCGCTACCGCGAGCTGCACGGGGAAAGCATCACCCTCGTCGAGGGCGAATATCCCGCAGCCTACGTCATCGACATCGCCAAGACCTGGGTCGCCAGCGATGGCGACCGCTGGATGAAGGCCAGCGTCGAAGAAGCGCTGCCGCGAGCCATGGAAATCGGCATTCGCGAGAATTTGCGGTCCATCAAGGAGACCCTCGCCCTGGCCAACATCGAGCACGATGTGTTCTCGAGCGAGGCCGCGTTGCAGGCCTCCGGTGCAGTCAAGGCTGTCGTCGAGGCCTACCGCGCGCGTGGTGCCACCTACGAAGCCGCCATCGCCCGCGGCACTGAAGACGGTGTGCGCAACGAGGCCAGCAAAGCTGCCCACTACGAAGACCAGCAACTTGGCGGCACATTCTTGAAGACGTCGGAACATGGCGACGCCGAGGACCGCATCATCCTGCGCAAGGACGGCACTCCCGTCTACCTGACCGCCGACCTCGCCTACCACTGGCAGAAGTACCAGCGTGGCTTCGATCGGATCATCAACGTCTTCGGCGCCGACCACGGCGGCCACGTACCGCGCTTGAAGGCAGGCATGGCGCTGCTCGGACTCGATCCCAAGCGACTTGACGTCGTTCTGGTGCAAATCGTGCGGCTGCTGCGCGATGGTCAAGAGGTCAAGGTCTCCAAGCGCAAGGGCACGGTCATCGAGTTGCGCGACCTCATCGAAGAAGTCGGCGCCGACGCCTGCCGCTTCCTGTTTCTGATGAAGACCGCCAACGCCCAGATCGAATTCGACCTCGCTGCCGTCGAACGTCAGTCGAAGGACAACCCGGTCTACTATTTTCAGTATGGCCACGCCCGCTGCGCGGCCATCCTGCGCAAGGCCATCGAGAAGGAGCAGCCTTTCGCGGGCCTCGACGTCGTCAGCGCGGCCAGCCTGGCCCGGCTGACCCTGCCCGAAGAAAAGCTGCTGCTCAAAAAGATGAGCATGTTGCCCGAGGTGGTGGCCCAGGCGGCCAATGCCCTTGAGCCCCATCGCGTCCTGTACTTCTGCCAGGAACTCATTGCTGAGTTCCACTCCTACTACTCGAAGTACTCGCGCACCGAGCGCGTCATCTCGGACGACCTGGAGCTCAGCCAGGGACGTCTTGCCTTGGTGGCAGCGCTCAAGGCCACCCTCAAGAGTGCCTTCGCCATCCTCGGCGTGGATGCTCCCGAACAAATGACCGCGGCAGCCGACACCGACGACGGTGCTTTCGACGACGCCGCCGAAGGAGTGTGACTGTGCTTGACGCATCAAGAGAACGAGCACCCGCAGGAATCGAACGCGCCACGCGGTCCATGAGTCTGCCGTTGTCAGTGGTGTTTGCCGCTGCCGTGGGCAGCGCTTTTGGGCTCGGCATCATCGCCGGCGGCTCGGGCGCCGCTCACGCCAGCGCTCCCGCGGTGTCGGAGCGTGACCCGCTGGGCAAGGCCGAAGCCCGGACCGCCGCCTACGAGGCGCTGGTGAAGGCGTCGACGTCGACGTGGCATGCGGAGTTGACCACGCCGGAGCCCACGGCGGCACCGCCGCTGCCCCGGCCTGCTGCTGTCGCGACGACGCCGGCGACTTCTGACGCCGCCGACGCTCCCGCGACGCCGCCGGCGAGCCCCGAAGTCGTGCAAGCCATCAAGGAGGCTGTTGCGCAAGAGGTGGTCGCGGTGGCAGCCACGAAGACGGCGTCCACCGCCGGCACCGCGCCGGTGGCCCGCGATCATCATGAAGACCGCGTCGACGAAGAGGGAGATGTCGACCGCTCGGCGCAACCCGACCCGCTGCGCTTGAACAACGCTCTGCAAAAAGTGCTGGGCGACAAGGCGATGGTCGCCAGCGAGGATCGGCACTACGCGCTGCAGCTGGCGTCGACGGGAACCGCGGCCGGCGCCCGCGGCATCGCCGACGGTTTCAAGGCCCGCGGTTTCGCTCCCGAGGTGGTGGCGGCTGAAGTGCCAGGCCGGGGCACAGTGTATCGCGTGCGCCTGGGCGGTCTGGCCACCCGTGCCGCCGCCGAGTCCATGAAGGCCCGCGTGGGTCAGGGTCTCGTCGTCAGCGAGTGATATCCTGCAGGACGTCGTCGAGCTCACGTCCCTGGATGGCACCGCGCACGCTCCAGGCGACGGTGCCATCGGGACGCAGGACGAACGTCGACGGCAGCGAGGTCGCCTTCCAGGCCCGCTGGGTCGCTTCGTCGATGGGCACCACGGGGTAGGGCAGCTGGAAACGCTCGGCCATCTGGCGGACTTTTTCCGGTGGGCTGTCGACGGTCAGGCCAACGAAGCGCACGTCATGCTGGTCCCAGCGGCGGGCGGCGTCGGCGAAGTCCGGCAGCTCCCGCAGGCAGGGCGGGCACCAGCTCGCCCAGACGTTGACGACGACGACGTGCCCCTGCCAGCTGGCGAGGTCGAAGGCCATGCCGTCGATGGAAGGGCCGTGGGTCGCGGGTGCCCTGTCTCCCACATCCAGCGGATGTCCACCGCCGAGCAGGGTGATGGTCAACAGGGCCAACAGGGCGGTGACGCCGACCACGCGGATGATGATTCGGAAGGCACGCACAGCGGCACCCGTTTCGCTTGAAGCAGAGGAGAAGCCAAGCCTACGACCCAGCTGCATGAACTCTAGCAAGTTGGGGTGCAAATGGCCGGCGCCCCCGGACCCCAACGGGCCACTCTCGTCGTGGCGAAGTCTGGAGCAGACCCTCCAGTAATACCGCAGGTGCGATGATCTCGACCGGTTCGTTTGCCTTTCAGCCTGCTAGCTTCCCGTCCATGACCAACCGCGGCGACGACGTCATCGGTTTCCGGCGGATCTTCGTCCTGTTTGTGACGTTGGTGCTGCTGCCGGCGTTGTTGATGTCGGGCTTTGGCGTCATCGCCATTGTCAACGTGCAGAAGGCTGACCTTCAGCGTCGTCGAGAGCGAGTGGAGCATGTCCTGCGGCAGGCCGAACAGCGCTTCGTGGGTTCGCTCGAGCGCGGCGACCGGGTGCTGCGCGAAGGCCTTGACGCTGGGATGGTCCCCGCCGACGTCGTGGGGGCTGCCCGCGCCGGCGGAGCCCCCATTGGTGGTTGGGCCCTGTTGAACGCCGTTGGTGACGTGGTCGACGGCATCCCACCGCTGACGACTTCCATCGCGCCCGAGTTGAAACGCTTGGCGGGACTGTCACGGGCCACCGGCTCGGCCACGGCCGCCCACGTAGGTGTCGAGGAAGCCGGCTTCTCGGGAGTCGTGTCCATGCAGCGGCTTCCCGCTGGTCGCACGATTGCCTACGCCATCGACGATGCCGCGCTGGTCCAGAGCTTTGACGGCCTCGACGATGAGATGCGGGTCGCTCTGCGCGTCGAGCAGCTCTCTGAGGAGCCCGTCGCCAACGCCCTGCAACGCGTCATGGGCGAGCTCGTCGCCCAGGACCTCCACGGCGACATGGAGCAGTTGGTGTCGCGGCGATTGGCAGCCCCTTTTTCCCGTTTCACGTTTGTGGTGGAGGCGCCGTCGTCGTCGTCGACGACCATTTTGGTGGTCTACATCGTGCTTTTGTCGGTGTTTCTGATCACGTTGATCACCGGCGTCGTCATCACTGCCCGCCTCATCTACCAGGAGACTCGTTTGTCACGGCTCAAGACGGACTTTGTGAGCCATATGAGCCACGAACTGCGCACACCATTGACGTCGATTCGCCTGTTCATTGAAACGCTGAAGCTTGGCAGGACGTCGTCGAAGGAAGAAGAACAAGAGTGCCTCGACCTGTTGGCCAAGGAGACCGAGCGTCTCAGCGAAATGATCGAGCGGGTGCTCGGTTACGCACGCCTCAAGGCCGGCCGCCGCGTGTTTCAGCAAACCGCCGTGGCCGTCGACACCATCGTTCAAAATGCGATCGACGCCTTTCGGGCCCAGACCCTGGCCCAGGCCCGTGACGACGGCCAGGCCGTGCCGCCCCGGCTTGCGTTCACCACCGAAATCGCCGCCGGCCTGCCCTTGGTCCACGCTGACCGCGAGGCCTTGGTCGAGGCCCTGCTCAACCTCATCAGCAACGCTTGGAAGTACACCGGGCCCGACAAACGCATCGTCGTCTTTGCCCGCGCCGGCCGCCGCAACCGCGTCATCCTCGGTGTCAGGGACAACGGCCCCGGGCTGCCCAAGGGCGAACACGCGCGCATCTTTGAACGATTCTATCAGGCCAAGCACCTGCTGTCGGGCAAACAGCCGGGCTCAGGCCTTGGTCTCGCCATCACCAAAGCGATCATCGAAGGCCAGGGAGGGCGCATCGAGGTCGACAGCGAGCCCGGTCGCGGTTCAACGTTTTCGATCGAGCTGCCGGCGGCCCCACGTTTGACGTCCACGGCAAGGCCGGAGGTCACACCTTGAGGGAAAAAAAGGCGTGAAGTTGGTGTCGGTGTCGTAAACGTCGATGCCCTCTTTCTTCTTGAGCCAGCCGACAACGCGGACGGTCAAGGGCGTGGCCAGGACTTCCCAGCTGACCTTGAGGCAGTAGTTGGCAACGAGGACCGACAGCAGCAACTCGTTGGACCACACGCCGTAGAAGGCCAGGGGATAGAACAATACGGAGTCAACGGCTTCGCCCACGACGGTGGAGCT
>CAJBHN010001261.1 GCA_903952805.1 uncultured Myxococcales bacterium
CGCCCTCGCCCTCGCCCTCGCCTTCGCCCTCGCCCTCGCCCTCGCCTTCGCCTTCGCCGAATGTGAGTTCGCCATCGCCGCTGCCGTTGCCGCCGTCATCGGCGCCCGCGCCGTCGTCGGCGTCATCGCCGCCTCCGACGAGGTCGACATCCACCGGCAGGGCCTCGCGCTCCACCTCGACGCCGACGCCCCTGGTACAGCCGTCGCACCCAGCGCTGAGCGCCACGACGGACACCGCGAGGACCAGAGCGAAGCGAGGGGTGGTGGTCTGCATCTGCCCATGCTTTCACCCACAAGCACCGACACAAGCGGGTGTCGGTCCTGCCGGGGTCGGTCGATTGGCCGATGGCGTCGGCGCGACGGCCGTGTCGTCGTCAATCAGCGTGGTTGTCGGTGGGTGACGTCGCCACCGCCACGCCCGTCAGGCCGGGCACGCCCACCGGCGCGCCGCCGATGGGACCCATGTCGACGTCGACGCCGCCAAAGACCTCGGTCCAGCGGACCCGCGCCGTCAGCTGCATCAACACAAACAGGGTGACGACGCTGCCGATGGCGATGGTCAGGCCCGTCTGCCCCTCATGAAAAAACGCCAGCGAGAAGCCCACCAGGAAAATGAGTTGGGCGGTGCCGGCCTGCAGAAACGCAGCCTTCGCCCCCTGCACGATGCGCAGGTACGACGTCACCAATCCCAGGCTGACGACGGAGGAGACGGCGAAGGCGACGGCGAGGTCGACGACGTCGACGAGGTAGGCAAAGAGCAGGTGGAAGGCGAAGAAGGCTGCGGCGAGAAAGAAATGGTTCATCGGGTGCAGCGATCGCTGATTGATGACGCCGACGATGACCATGACGGTCAGAAAAAACAGCAGGCTGACGGGGGCGAAGTACGAAATGCGGGCGGCCACGGGCCCCGGGTTCAAACGAGCGGGCAGCTCGACGCCGATGTCCTGGCCGGTCACCAGCGATGCGAAGCGCCATTGCAGCACGGCGCCACTGTCGCTGGTGGTGCGGGTTGACGGCGACAGGGTGCCGATGGGGAAGTCGACGTTGGCGGCGGACGACGCCAGCGTCAGGGCGAAGTTCCGCAGCTGGGCCGTGCCGCCGCCAGCGAGGCTGTAGACCCAGGTGCCGAGCCCACGAGAGTGGTAGGCGACGTCGACGTCGATGCCGGTGCGGCGGCCACGGGGCACGGTGACGATGAAGGTGTTGTCGCGGGTGGTCGTGGTCTTGACGTCATGGCCATCGAGCTTGATGAAAAAGCCGTCGTAGACCGCCCCGTGGGCCGACATCGGCAGCACGATGTTGATGGCCTCATCCAGGGCGGTGACGTCGACGCCGACGGCGCCGGGCTCGGGCAGGGCGAAGCGGTAGTGGCCCTTGAAGTCGACGGTATAGGTCGGCCACCACAGCAGGCCCTTTTTGCGGTGTTCGAGGTCAAGACGAACGTCGACGTCGGAGCCGTCGAGGTCGCCGGCCTGGACGCTGCTGGCGGTCTGTTCGCTGGTGGCGCTGACGGTGGCGCCGTTGACGACGTTATTGGTGGTGATGCGGCGGGTGGTGCTGCGTTCGACGGTGACGGTGGGGGCGAGTTGGCGGTGTTCGCTGCCCCACAGGGCTTCGACCTCGCTGCGCAGTCGTCCGTCGCTCTCGCCGGTGCGGGCGTCGATGGTGCCGCCGAGGATCATCCAGCCAATGGTGGTGCACAAAAAGATGGCGCCGACGGCGACCAGTCGAAGGGGGGTCATGATGGAGCTCCAGATCCCCACGCGGGGATGAGGCGGCAAAGCAGCAAGCATGCCTGCTGGGCCGCGCTCCCGATCCCGTCGCGTCGACAGCGTCGACAGCGTCGACAGCGTCAACAACGTCGGCATCTCACGCCTGGCAACGCAGCAGGTGGCAGCAGGTGGGTGCGGCAGGGCTTCCACAGGCCGTGTGGTCAGCCAGACACGCCGATCAGCTCACCGGGACTGTCAACGCTTGGGTTCGTCCAGGGGGACCACGCGCTTGCTCCGCACGCCCACCGCCGACCCCCCCACCTGCACGGTGGGCTGACGCGGAGGCGGCTGCGTCGGCGCGGGCGTGGTCGGCGCCGTCGGCGCCGTCGGCGTCGCCGTCACCGGCGCCGTCGGCACCAATGGCCACTGCGGTACCGGTTCAATGCGGGTGCAGTCGGTGAAGCCGGGCATCTCGCCAGTGGACTCCTGCCACGTCGGCACGGGGGCCGACGAGGGAGCAGACGTCGGCGGGACCGCCGGGCGAGACGCCGACGGCCGCGGTATCGACGGGACCGACTCCAGCGGGCGGGCGTTGCCGCGGGCCACCGTGGCCGGACGGCGACGCTCTTCGCTGGGCAGGTCGGACGCGGGGCGCGCGAGCGGACTGGTCTTTTCGACGAAATCGCCGTCAAAGCCGCTGCTGCCGCTGCCGGGCAGGGCCTGCATGCGAGACGACACCGCCACCTGCACCCGCGGCTGTGACACCCCTCCCGGGCTCAAGGGCCGTGGGGGCTGAGACCCCGGGCGTTCGCCCGGCTCGGCGGGGCGCACGATGGTCGCGAAGTCGTCGTCGCCGATGGCGGCGCCGGACGCTGCGGGGGGTGGGAGGCTCTGCGCCTTGGCATAGGGCGAGCTGTAGGACGGCCCCTGCCCTGACGGCTGCACTGACGGCTGCACTGACGGCCTGGCTTGAAGCGTCGGCTGCGGCTGAACCGTCAGCTGCGGTGACGACCGCCTGGCCTGAAGCGTCGGCTGCGGCTGAACCGTCAGCTGCGGTGACGACGGCCTGGCTTGGACCGTCTGCTGCGGCGGCGACGTCGGCTGGCTTGGCTGGCTTGGCTGGGCATGGCCCTGGGACGCCGCTTTGGGCTTGGAGGGCTGCCAGACCGGACGGGCTGACGGCTGGACCTGGGCCAGCGAGGCGACCTGAGCCGGATCGAGGGTCGCCAGCATCATGGACTTGAGCTTCTGCGGCGCCGTCGTGGGCTTCACCGCCGGCGGCGCCGCCAGCCTTGGATACAGCTCCCGCATCTGGTGCGCGACGTGGGCAGACTGCGCCGTCAGGTTGTAGCGCTCCGCGATCATCCCGAGCTCTCGTTCGAATTCGAGGGCCGTGGCAGGGCGCATGGTGCGATCGCGATCAAGGGCTCGGCGGATGCACGCTTCCAGGTCTGGCGGGACCTGCAGGCCCGGCGGGATTGCGGGGACAATGCCCCGGACCATGGCCTGCAGGAACTCGGCTGTTGAGGCGCCCGAGAACAGCTGACGACCCGTGATGCTCTCGAACAGCAAGATGCCGACGTTGTAGAGGTCAGAGCGGAAGTCGAGCGTGTGCCCCATCAGCTGCTCAGGGGACATGTAGCCGAGCTTGCCCTTGGTGATGCCCACCTGGGTCTTGATGTTGGACTCGGCCACTTTGGCCACGCCGAAATCCGTCAGCTTCACCTGGCCGTCGAAACACACGAAAATGTTGTGGGGCGAGATGTCGCGGTGGATGAGGCCAAGGACCCGACCATTTCGATCGGTGGCTTCGTTGGTGACGTAATGCAGGGCCCGCAGCACTTCGCGAGCGATCTGGATGGCGAACCAGATCGGCAGCGGCTTTCCGACCTTCTCGGCTTCCTCGATCGCTTCCGAGAGGTCTTTGCCCTCGAGGAATTCCATGACGATGTAGAGGTCGTCGGTCTCGGTGGTGGCGAGGTCGTAGACCCGGACCACCGAGGGGTGGACCAGGCAGGCTGCCACCCGCGACTCCTCGATGAACATCCGCTTGATCTCGGGATCACGGGTGTACTCGGGAAGGATGCGTTTGACGGCGTAGAGGTAGTCGGTACCGTCGGCCCCCCTGCCGCGGGCCCGGTACACTTCGGCCATGCCGCCCTGGGCATGAAGGTTCAGGATCTCAAGTCCGGCTATCACGACCACGGAGCATAGCTGCTGGTGCGACTCCGCCACAAAGTGCGCTGATCGCGCCCATATTCGTTTGGTTGTGGCGTCCGGATGCGCTTCGCGCGCTTCAGCGCCGTTGCCGGATCGGTCGACCCCGCGACAAAACCCCGCGTGTTTCCGCCGTCGGCACCTTGACACCCCTTGCGTCCTCCCTTACCGACCCCGACGTCAACCGGCTCGATCTGTGCCCCGCACATCGGCCTAGTCCCCCGTCGAGGAGCGCTCCGTGGAGCTGAACGCCACCGTCCTCATCCAAGCCGTCATCATCCTCGTGTTGATGGCATGGCTGTCGCCCGTGCTCTTTGGGCCTGTGATGAAGGTCTTTGAGGAACGCGATCGTCGCATCCACGGCGCCGCGGATGAGGCCAAAAAGCAGCTCGGTTCGGCGGATGAAAAGACCGCGGTCGTCGAGCAAAAGACCAAAGAAGCGCAGCAGAAGGCCCGCGCGGTCTTGATCGATCTGCGCGAGCAGGCCCGCGCCGTCGAGCAGGGCGTGCTCGACCAGGCCCGCGACAAGGCCGCTGCCCGCCTCGACGAGGCCCGCGCTGAGCTCTTTGAGGCCACCGAGACGACCCGCAAAGCTCTCAAGGGCGACGCCAACGCCATCGCCGACGAGATCGGCAAAAAGGTCCTCGGGAGGGCCGCGTGAACCGCTTCAACCTGATCATCACCAACGCCGCCGCCCTGCTGTGGGCTTCCACTTCCTTCGCCGCCGGGGGAGGACACCACGCCGAGCCGCACATTGCCAACATGTGGGGCCTGGGCGAAAAATACGCCGAGAGCCCGGCCCTTGGTTGGTTGACCATCACCTTCGCCCTCTTCGCCTGGGGCGTGGTGCGCAGCGCCAAGGGTCCCCTCAAGAACCACCTGGTGACCCGCGCCGACGGCCTCGAAAAAGCGATGGCCGAAGCCCAAAAGGCCAAAGCCGACGCCGAGCGCCGCGCCAAGGAAGCCGAGCAGAAGCTCGCCGCTCTCGAGGGCGACATGAAACAGATGCAGGCGGACTTCGAAAGCCAGGGCAAGCTTGAGGCCGAGCGCATCAAGACGTCGGCTGACGAGATGGCGAAGAAGATTGCCAAGGACGCCGAAGACACCATCGGCGCCGAGATGGAGCGGGCCCGTGAGACGCTGCGCGCCGAAGCCAGCCGCCTGGCCCTGCAGTTGGCCGAGGAGCGCATCAAGCAGATGCTGACCCCCGCCGACGACGAGAAGCTCAAGAAGACTTTGATCCAAGACCTGGCGGCGTGAGACCCGGCACCACCTGGTGCCATGTTCCTTTCAGGAGAGATGACGATGCAGGACGGAACCGTCGGTCGACGCTACGCGCGCGCCCTGGGGCTTGCCCTCCAAGGGGCCCCCGAGGATCGCCTCACGCGCATTGAGGAGCAGCTCTCCGCCGTGGGCGCAGCTCTCGATCGCCGCACAGGAGACCAGACCCTGCGCCAGGCGATGTTCAACCCCACCTTCTCGGCGGGTCAACGTAAAGACGTCCTGGGCGGCATCGCCAAGGCCCACGACTTCGACGCCACCGCGCTGACCTTCTTGCAGCTGCTCGTCGACAAGAACCGCCTGGCGTCTCTGCCCACCATCGCGGCGGCGTTTCGTGCCGAGGTTGATGCCCGCATCGGTCGCGTGCGCGCGGTCATCGTGACGGCCAAGGCCCTCGACACCCGCGATCTGGCGGCCATCGTCGCCGGCCTCGAGAAGAAGACCGGCAAGCGCGTCGTCCCCGACGTGCAGGTCGACCCCTCCATCATCGCGGGCGTCCAGGCCCGCATCGGCGGCCTCGTGTACGACGCCACCGTCAAGGCGCAGCTCGAGCGCCTGCGCAGCGAATTCAACATCCAATAGCACCGACTCCCTGCGCCGGCGTCAGCCGACGAAGTACCGAACCTTTCATCTGTCGTCGTCACAGCGTTTCGAGGAACACCACCATGCAACTGCGCGCTGAAGAAATCTCCCGCATCATCAAGGGCCAGATCCAGAACTTCGATCAAAAGACCGAAGTGCAGGAGACCGGTTCGGTTCTGTCCGTCGGCGACGGCGTGGCCCGCGTGTTCGGGCTCGAGAATGTGCAGGCTGGTGAGCTGGTTGAGTTCGCCAACGGCTCCAAGGGCCTCGTGCTGAACCTCAACGAGGACAGCGTCGGTATCGCCATCATGGGCGACGACGTGGGCATCCGCGAGGGCGACCCGGTCAAGCGGACCGCCCGCATCGCCGACGTCGGCGTTGGCGACGCCGTCCTCGGCCGCGTGCTCAACGGTCTGGGCGAGCCCATCGACGGCAAGGGCGAGCTGAAGGGCGTGGAGCGCCGGGTCATCGAGACCAAGGCCCCCGGCATCATCGCTCGTAAGCCTGTGCACGAGCCGCTGCAGACGGGTCTGATGGCCATCGACGCCATGATCCCCGTCGGCCGTGGTCAGCGCGAGCTCATCATCGGCGACCGTCAGACGGGCAAGACCGCCGTGGCCCTCGACACGATCATCAACCAGAAGGGTCTGGGGGTGAAGTGCATCTACGTCGCCATCGGCCAGAAGCAGTCCACCGTGGCCCAGGTGCTCGCCAAGCTCGAAGCCCACGGCGCCATGGAATACACGGTCATCGTCGCCGCCAACGCGTCTGACCCGGCTCCCCTGCAGTACCTCTCGGCCTACACCGGCTGCACCATCGGCGAGTACTGGCGTGACAACGGCGAGCACGCCCTCATCATCTACGACGACCTGTCCAAGCAGGCCGTCGCCTACCGCCAGCTCTCGTTGCTGCTGCGCCGTCCTCCCGGTCGCGAAGCCTACCCTGGCGACGTCTTTTATCTCCACAGCCGCCTGCTCGAGCGCGCCTGCAAGATCACGACGGACGAAGACGAACTCAAGGCCTACCCCAACATCAAGAAGAG
>CAJBHN010001262.1 GCA_903952805.1 uncultured Myxococcales bacterium
CGGTCAACGTGGTGTTCGCCGGCAAGGCACACCCTGCCGACCGTCCCGGGCAAAAAGTCATCGCCGAGCTGTGGCAGAAGTCCCGCAGCGAACGCTTCCGCGGCCGCATCTTCGTCATCGAAGACTACGACATGCGCGTGGGCCGTTTCCTCGTCGACGGCGTCGATGTGTGGCTCAACAACCCCCGCCGGCCCCTGGAGGCCTCGGGCACCAGCGGGATGAAGGCCGCCGCCAACGGCATCCCGAATCTCTCCATCCTCGACGGCTGGTGGGACGAAGGCTACCTCGGCGACAATGGCTGGGCCATCGGCGACCGCGAGCAGCTCGCCGACGACAAGGCCCAAGACGAGAAGGATGCCTTGTCCCTCTACGCCGCTCTCGAGAGTGACGTGGTGCCCCTGTACTACAACCGCGACCACCGCGGCCTGCCTGGTGGTTGGATTCAGCGGATGCGAGCGGCGATGCTGTCGTCCATCTGGCAGTTCTCGACGCACCGCATGCTCGAGGAATACGTCGACCGCATGTACGTGCCCGCTGCCCGCACCCGCTGAGACCTCCACGCGGCAACGCCTGCAGCAGACCGAGAGAAACAGACCTGGAGAAAAGAGGGTGACGGCGACGTCACCCTCTTTTCGTTTCGACCGTTTCGTTGTCGGCAACGTCCTCTCGCCAGTGACGTCTGTGCGCCATCACCCCTGGGCAGTGACCAGGTCTGGCAACCCTGGCTCGCCGTCAGACCGAAGCGGACGGGGGAATCGTCTTGTGTTCGTTCGGGTTCTTGCTCGACAGGAGTTCGGATGCCCCCTGCTTCGGCCGCAGCAGCCAACCGCACGCCTTCGACAAACAGCTCACAGCCGTCAGGGCTTGGAGTTCGCCCCCGCGGGCGGTGGGTCGTGCCGATCGTGGTCCTGTGGCTCGTCGTCGGTGTTGTCGTCGTTCTGCAGGTCATCAGCGTGCTCACCGTCCCGAGCGATTTCTGGTTCCTGGAGCCAAACGAGGGGGCCGTCCTGAGGACGCTCGTCCCAAGCGTCTCGGGGGTTCCTGCAACCCTCGTGTGGTTTGGGACAGCTTCACCTGCACAGGTGCTCCCAGGCTTCTTCCTCTTTGCGCTGGTCTGGAACGCGGGGCTGTTGGGGTTGGTGCAGCTGTTCAAGCGAGCCAGGGCGCAAGGACCAGTGAATCATCTGTGAAATCGATGCAGCATCGGGGCCGATGGCAGCCTCGAGGCTCAAGAGACCAGCCTGAACGCGTGCTGCATGCGGTTCTGCTCATCCCGCGAGAGGCCAACATGCTGCGCGACTTCGCGCCATCGGCGGACTGCGGCGATGACCTCGCTGATGATGTGCTCGGCGCGCTTGCCCTCGACCCTGAACCATGGGGCGACGTCACGCGCGAGGGACAGGTCCTGGGTGTTGCTCGTCATGTCGATGTTGAGCACGTGTCCGTTGCCCGTCGGGATGGGGTTGACGTCGTAGGCCGGTGCGAGGCGCCAGCCGCCCGTCCCCAGCAGGAAGCCGTGGTTCCGCAGGTGGTCGTCGACGTGGGAGATGCACATCGAGAACACGATGCGGCGCCACAGCTGCTCGAGGTCCTCGTGTGGTGATGCGCCCGCGCGCGTCAGCACGTCGGCCAGCTCGAGGTAGCTGGCTGGCTCACCGTCGACGTGGCCTGTCAGCGTCATCGCCGATGCAAAGTGGCGGCGTACGTCCTGGTCGCGGTCGAAGCGCCTGGTAAGGAAGGTGTGGTGCCGGTGGCTGAAGCGCTCGCAGCGCGACGGCGCCATCCAGATACCGGCGTCAACGGCGAGGGTCCCAGCCACTGCCTCCCAGGCGCCGACATCGTTGACGTCGCCGTCGGATGGAAACTTCTTTGGCGCCAGCCAAAGAAGCATCAGAGCTTCGCGAGCCAGAGGGTGCCGTCGACATCGGTCACCGACGCCTTCGGCCTGGCTCCGCCGAGGGAGCTGCCCGGCACGAGCAACAGGGCGAGGGCTTCTTCGTACCGGGTCGTGTCCTCGTTGCCGGTTTTTTCGAGCTCAAGGCTCGCCTGTTCGAGGGCGCGCAGGCTGGTGAGCGGCGGTGCCGCCCGCTCGTGGTCGTCGTCGAGGAAGGGGCCCTCGCCGATGCGAAAGCGCAGCCCGCCAAGCCGCTGGGGGTCGTGCACGCCCAACAGGTAGTCGACGCCGAGGAGGGGTCGTGGCGGGCGACCGGCCTTGCGGGCGACGACCGCCTCTCGGCGATCCATGAGCACCCTGCCCCATCGATCTGGAGACGAGTCGAGGAAGAGGCCGAAGTTCGGTCGCTCAGCGTCGGGATACTGCGGGCCGCGGAAGTGCTGCAGCGATGGGTCGAGGGCGAGCGTCGGCCCCTCCTTCAACCAGGTCCCGTCGTACTCGAAGGAGAAGATCTCCTTGCCACGCGTCATCTGGACGACGAGGTCGCCCATCCGTTGCCGGCCCGGGAGCTCGGCCCAATCGGCCCAGACCTGGATGTGTCGTCGCCCCGACGTCATGGGGCCAGCTCTTCCTGCGGACGCCGGATGCGC
>CAJBHN010001263.1 GCA_903952805.1 uncultured Myxococcales bacterium
AACCAGCCAGGACCTCTCGGCGTTCGGCTCAGTGCGGCTTTTGCGCGGCGGGCGCGGGCATGCGACATCGAGAGGGTGTCGACGCCATTGTTTCCCAGCGCCACAGCGCTCCGAGTGCGGGCTCTTTGTTTGGGCGAGCGCATCGACGTGCGCGCGCTGGAGTCGACGTCGCGGCTCTCGACCCAGGCCCCGCTCTGTCTGACCGCGGGCGAGCACGGCGCGATGGTCGTGTTTCGCTACGGCGCGGCGGTATTGTTCAACGTCAGTCCGCTGGAGGAAGCGAGCGTCGTCGCCTTGTTGGCGCAGTTCGTCGGCGATCCGTTCGCCAAGCCGGAGACTGAAGAACTCGAAATCCGCATCGTTGCCGACGGCGCCATCGAAACCGCCGACGCTGTGGCAGGCACGGTCAGCCAGGCATTGAACGTGTCGTCACTGACGGTCGAGCGCCTGCAGGTGATCGCCGAGATTCTCGCACGCTCAGTGGCATTGGCCCGCTACGAAGCCGCGGTGCGTGAGAGTTATGCCGCCATGGAAGGCTGGGCCCAGGCTCTTCAACAGGGGCGCGGCGCACGCTCGTTCCAAAAGCAACTGCAGAAAAACCTCGGCGCCACCATCGTCATCCAGTCGGCGATGACCGGGCGCATCGAGATCGACGACAAACCCGAGATGCTGTGGGAGCGCCCCGACCTCGAGCGGCTCTACTTGCGGCTCGAGGACGAATACGAGTTGCGCGAGCGGGACAAGATTCTTGAACGCAAGCTCAGCCTGATTGCGTCGACGGCCGAGATGCTGCTGAACCTCGTCGACAACAAACACGCCCACCGGCTCGAGTGGTACATCATCGCTCTCATCGTCGTCGAAATGGTCATCACCCTGGCGACCATCGCCTTCGACCTGCCCCATTGAGCATCGCGGTCGCGGTCGTCAACGGAGAGCCGCGATGGCGGCGCGCACCGGGGTGGGCAGCGTGGCTTTGGTCTTGTTGACGTAGTCATAGGCGACGATGACGGCGCTGCCGACGGCGGCGATGCCTTGCTCGCGGGCGCTGTAAACGGCCATTTCGACGGTGAAGCGGTCGTCGCCGACATCGATGACGCGGGCGGCGGTGACGACGTCGTCGGGGAAATAGACCGGTGCCCGGTATCGGCACGTGGTGCTGTGCAGGATGGGGCCGGTGCCCGTGCCGCTGGTGAAGTCGATGGCTCGGAATAGCGCCATGCGCGCGGTCTCAAACCACCGGAAATACACGACATTGTTGACGTGCTGGTAGGCGTCCATATCGCCCCATTGCACGGTCAGCGGCACATGGACCGGATACATGGCCAACGACGGCAACGAAGATGACGACAACGACGAAGACGAAGACGACGACGATGACGATGACGATCGGGATGGACTGGTCATGACCCCAGCCTGAATCGTTGGGGCGAAAAGAGAAGGGCCACCTGCACCTGCGTGCGGATGGCCCTGCTCGTCAACGGCCGTGGCCGATGCTCAGTCTTCGCTCTCGGTCTTCTTGCGCTTGGCACGGGCGCCGGGCTTGAGGCCGCGCTTGCGCAGGCGGACGGCGGCGGGGGTGACCTCGATGAGCTCGTCCATGTCGATCCACTCCATCGCTTCTTCCAGGCGCATGCGCTTGGGCGGCGTGAGGATCATGTTTTCATCTTTGCCGGCGGCGCGGATGTTGGTGAGCTTTTTCTCGCGGGTGATGTTGATGTCGAGGTCGTTGTCGCGGGCGTGCTCGCCGACGATCATGCCCTCGTACACTTCCTCGCCGGGGCCCACGAACATCTGGCCGCGGGGCTGCAGGTTGAAGATGGCGTAGGGGGTGGTGCGGTTCTGCTCGTTGGCGATCATGGCGCCGGCGGAGCGGGCCTCGACGTCACCCTGGTAGGGCACCCAGCCCTTCAGGTACGACGACATCTGGCCTTCGCCGCGGGTGATCGTGCGGAAGGTGCCGAGGAAGCCGATGAGGCCACGGGTCGGGATCTCGTACTCGACGCTGGTCCAACCGGAGTTCGGGGACTCCATGCCGACCATCTGGCCACCGCGCTTGCCGATTTGCTCGGTCACGGCGCCAACGGCGGTCTCGGGGATGTTGACCACGAGGCCTTCGAGGGGCTCCTTCTTGTGGCCGTCGATCTCTTTGACGACGACTTCGGGCCGCGAGACGCACATCTCGTAGCCTTCGCGACGCATGCCCTCGATGAGCACGGCCAGCTGCAGCT
>CAJBHN010001264.1 GCA_903952805.1 uncultured Myxococcales bacterium
GCGTCAGGGTGTCCGAAAGAGCGGAGACCGCACCCCGGCGACCCTGTCGAACAGTCTTGAAAACCATACCGGCTCACGTTGGCACGCCCGCCGCTGCAGCGCCAAGTCGTTCCACCAGCCGTTCCATCTGGAACGGCTCAGGACCCAGGCATCACATCCGGAAGCCAGCCCGCGTTGGCCTTGAGCTCGCATGCAGGGTCGGATGCAGACCTACACCTCGGGCAAGCCGTACCGTCGGCCCATCGGCCGCTATGCCCCCCATGTCCCCGTCGTTGACCACCTCGATGCATCGCATGCCGTCGTCGACCTGGACCGCGAACACGTCAGTGCTGCCGATTTCGAAATCCGGATCATGCGCGAATTGAAGATTCGCTTTTACCAACCGAAATCGCGCAAATCCTATGCGGTCGTCTTGTCGGGGTTTCTGCGGTGGCTGGGGCGCGAGCCGGCGACGGCGTGTCGAGAAGACGTCCGAGCCTGGCTGGAGCTGCTGGTCGATGGGGGGGCGTCGTCGTCGTGGGTATCGGTGCATTTGTCTGCTTTGCGCACGATATTCGACAAACTCTGCGGTCGCAGCATCACGCTGGGGTTGTGTACGCCGCGGCGACCGTCGCGGGTTCCGCGGGTGTTGTCGGCGGAGGCGGTGCAGCGCTTGTTGGTGGCGGCGCCGTCGACGAGGGACAAGGTGTTGCTGGCGCTGCTGTATGCGACCGGCATGCGCGTTTCGGAGGGGAGCCGCGTGCGGTTTCGCGATATCGACGTGGAGCGAAACACTTTGCGGGTGGTGGAGGGAAAAGGTCGCAAGGACCGCATGGTCACCCTGCCAAGGAGCCTGGCCCCGGCGCTGGCCCAATTGGCGCGGCTGGCTCGTCCGGCGGATTGGTTGTTTCCGTCGCCCGAAGACCCGACGAGGCATATTTCGCCCCGGACCGCCCAACGCATCATGGCCCGCGCCGCGCGGCTGGCGGGAATCGATGACGACGTCGGCTGCCATACGCTGCGGCATTCGTTCGCCACGCATTTGCTGGAACATGGCGTGGATATTCGATTCATCCAAAAGCTGCTGGGCCATATGCGATTGGAGACGACGACGCTGTATACGCGGGTGGCGATTCCGCGGGCGGGATTGGTGCAAAGTCCCCTCGATTTGCTCGATCACAGCCGCGATGCCACGGCGCTGGGGGTGGCGGTGGCGACGCCCCGCGCCTTGCCGTCGCCAGCGGCAGCGCCGACGCCGGTGGGCTCCATGCGCTTGCGCGTCACCCCGCGGGCCGATGGGCGGAGCGCCGACGTCCAGGTCGCTGTCAGCGATGGCGAGGTGGTCGTGGTGTTGGAAGACATCGTCGTGACGGAGCAACGGCCGACGTTTTTTGCATTGCAGTTGCCGCCGCTGGAGGCATGGCAACCCAAACTGTCGTTTTTGTCGGCCGAGGCACAGGCCCGTTTCGACGATGCTGGTTTTTATGAGCGACTGCGGGATGCCGTCATTGCTCGATTCATCGCGGCTCGTTGACCATGAACGGGAATGGGGATGCGCGCGGTGTGGGCGGGAGCGGGATCTGTTCAGCCGCGGCTGAGACCTGGCGCACACCGAATCAGGGCGGGTGAGGGAAGTTTTTTGGGGCCGCAGGCGACCTTTGGGTGGACCGACGCAACGGTCCAGGAGGCACATATGCGACGTACCCGCACTCTGCAGACGATTTGGGCCCTCGGCGTCCTCACCGGCTATCCGCCATCGACGCCCTCGCCGGCAGTGCCGCTGTCCCCGCCGACGGCACTCTCAATGACGTCGGTCACCGTGTCCGCTTGGGTTCACTTGCCTCCGGGACCAACGCCACGACCTGAAATGCACGACACGAGGACACGATGCTCATCCCCATCAACGACGTCGGCCAAGGCGCCACCGCTGCCACCTTCATGACGGCGGCGGACCACCAGCGCCTCATCGACGCCGTCGACAAGCCCGGCGGACTGGTGCTCCTCTCCGGGCACGTGGGCGATGGCAAAAACAGCGTCGCC
>CAJBHN010001265.1 GCA_903952805.1 uncultured Myxococcales bacterium
GCCGACCGCGCCGCCTGGGAGAGTGCCCGCGCCACCTACAAAGGCTTCATCCACGACGAGCGCATCTCCCTGTCGGGGCCCCGGGGCTGGGACAACTTCATTCGCAAAGCCGCCTCGAGCGCCGCCGGTCGTGCCGCCATGGCGGCGTGGCGTTTGCAGAAGCGCCTGGCCCACGCCTCCGACAAGAAGCTGGACGTCGTGGAGATCCTGCTGCAACGGCATCGCGGTCAGCGAACCCTGATCTTCACCGACGACAACGCCACCGCCTACGCCGTCTCGCGACGATTCCTGGTGCCAGTCATCACCCACCAGACCAAGGTCAAGGAGCGCTCCGCGTTGCTGGCAGCGTTTTCCGACGGGTCGCTGCCCATTTTGTCGACGTCGCGCGTGCTGAACGAAGGCGTCGACGTGCCCGACGCCCAGGTGGCCATCATCATCTCGGGGACCGGCAGCATCCGCGAACATGTGCAACGGCTGGGGCGGATCTTGCGACCGCGCCCCGACAAGCGCGCCATCCTGTACGAACTCATCAGCGCCAACACCGGCGAGACCTTCACGTCTGAGCGCCGCCGCGACCACCGCGCCTATCGCTGAGCGTGACTCGTCGCTCCGACGGTGACCCAAGGCGACCCAACGCCACTACGACAGCGTCGTACATCTCGCACCTTCTCCCATCGGTCAGCATGGGGACACACCCTCGCATCGGATGTCCGGAGGACGCGGCGCGCAGGTCCAACCTCGTACTTCTGAGTGCGATGGAGGTTTGCGCATGACGCTTCGCCTGGTTGCTGTCTCGCTCGCAGGGTTGATGGTCGGCTGCACGACGCAGCTGGAAGACGACGCCGTCGACAACCTCATCCTCGACACCGCTGCCGTCATCGACGAAGGCGTCATCGTCGGCGACCTCGACTGGCAAGAAGCAGCCACCCTGCCCGCTGGCGCGGGCCGCACCGCCGCCAACGCCGCTGGCTACGTGTCGATCCCCAGCCAGAGCAGCCGCTGCAGCGGCTTCCTCGTGGGCCGCGACATCGTGATGACCAACAACCACTGCGTACCCGACGCGGCCTCGGCCGTCGGCGTCGTCGTCAACTTTCGCTACGAGACCCGCTGGGACACCACCGGCGCCGTGCGCTGCGAGCGCTTCCTCGGCACCAACGTCGCCCTCGACTACACGATCCTCGGCTGCGAAGGGTTCCCCGGCGACACCTTCGGCGTACTGCACCTCGACGACAGCCCCCTGGTCGCCGGCACCGCCATCTCGCTGCTGCACCAGCAATGCGACTATTTCACCACACCAAGCTGTGTGCCCACCAAGAAGCTGTCGCCCGGCACCATCACGGGCACGCGCAACACCAACCGCATCACCCACAACGCGGACATGCTTGGCGGCAGCTCCGGCGGCGCCATCGTCAAGGCCGGCACCTCCGACCTCGTCGCCATCAACAACGCCCATGTGCTCCCACCCAACACCAACGGTCGGGGTACCACCAACGTCGGCGTGCCCATGTCTCTCATCGTCCCCGACCTGCTGACCCGCTTTGCGTCCCTCTTTGCCAGCTGTGAGCCCATCGGCGCCGCCGGCCGCGTCGTCGGCGAAGATGACGCCTGCGTCACCCTCGGCGGCCCCGCCAGCAGCCTGCGGGCCATCAGCGGCCAGGGACACAACGACGAACTGGTCTGGACGGGGACCACCGCCAACAGCACCGCCGCCAACTTCGCCGAATGGTCGCTGCAGCTGTCGGCTCCGGGCCGCTACGAGCTCGCCGTCTTCATCGACGACGACGAAGCCACCGCCACCCGCGCGCGCTACCGCGTCACCCACGCCGGCGGCACCACCGACGTCACGGTCAACCAGGCGGCGCCGACCACCAGCGGTTTCGTCATGCTGGGCAGCTTCGACTTCGGCGCCCGCGGCAGCGTCCGCCTGGGCGACAACACCGGCGATCGCGGCCAGCACCTGGTGTTTGACGCCCTGCGGGTGCTGCCATCGACGACGACCACGCCGCCGACCACGACGCCGCCGACGACCACGCCGCCGACGACCACGCCGCC
>CAJBHN010001266.1 GCA_903952805.1 uncultured Myxococcales bacterium
GTTGGCATACACTTGAGTACCCGTACCCAGCGGCGCGCAGAGGTCAACCACGGTCGGCGGCAACGTGTGGAGCCCGTTCTCCGGGCCGCTGCCGAGGGGCACCGTGCAGATGCCGTCGGCATAGCTCTCGATCTCGCCCTGGTAACGACCGCGCTGCACACCGGGCTCTTCGAAGGGCGCCGCCCCGATCAGCTGCCCGTCCACCCAGAACGAACGGACCGGCTCGCCGTCCTGGTAGAGCTCGGGACCGGCCGCAAAGCGCTGGGTACCGACCGGCAGCAGCGGCACGCGCAACACCGTCTCGTAGTGCTCGAACCGCAGTCCGCCCCCACGGGTGTCGATGGTCTGCTCCACACGCGGGTAGGTGTCCCGGGGCTTCGCCGGGCCCAGGCGATGCAGCGTGAAACCGGCGGGGACATCGACCTCGGCGGCCTGCGCGAAGTTCCTGTTCACCGCGCTACAGTATCTCGCGGCTGTTCCGTCGACATTATAGTATGCATGGTAGACCGGGAAGGAGTCGAAGGACTGCACTGAGACGATCCGCGGCGGCGTCTGCTCCGTCGGGAGCAACAGGCCGTACTCGAACGCGGTGTTGGCCGGGTTGTAGTTCGTCTCCAGCCCCGCGCAGGTCAAGTTCACCAGTGGACCGTTGACGAAGTCGCGATTCCGCGGTGAAAGATCAAAGGAAAGCGCGGATTCCGGCAACACCCGGCGGATGGGCGTGCCATCCGGGTTCGCGTCGGCGTTGGACACGACACCCGCGACGTCGTCCTCGCGCAACCACAGGCCCACCGCGGTCCGGCTGCCGTCGCTCCCCCGCAGGATACGCACCGCCAGCGTGTCGTCGACGGGGAGCACATGATCGGAGAACCGCACGAAGTCGTCGAACGGAACCTCGCTCTCGACCGTCCAGGCGCTGAGGTCGAAGCTGGTCGGATACGGTTCGCAGGTGCCGTTGCTGAGGACGTAGAAGGCACGTCCCGACACCTTGCGCAGCCGAACGACGCGCTCGACCTCGTCGTAGATGTCGTCGTCGGTGAGCGCCACCGTCAGGCTGTTTTCGCACGTCGCACCCGACAACGAGACGGCCGCCTGCGTGCAATCCGGGTCGGCGAAGTTCTGCGAGACGGAGTTGATGCCGACGCTGCGCTGCGGCAGGCAGTAGTTCTCGCCCGTCGTCGTCAACCGCACCGTACACGGCTCTTCCGTCACCGCATCGTCGAAGGCGAGCAGGCTCGCGTTACCTTCGGCCGAGACGACGGCCTGCGCCGTCAGCCGGGTACCCGAGCGGACGAGGAGGTCGGTATAGCGCCCCGGCGGCCAGAACCCCGGGTCGTGCGCCGAATCGTCGGGCTCGACGAATCCTTCGCCCTCGCCCTCTCCTTCGCCCTCTCCTTCGCCCTCTCCTTCGCCCTCTCCTTCGCCCTCTCCTTCGCCTTCGCCGACGCCCTCTCGACCGCCTTCACCGTCGCAAGCGGCGATGGCCACGCACGTGACGGCAAGGGCAAGACTGAACAGAGAACGCAGGCGAGATCGCAGCATGACTTCCTCGAGAGCCGCGACGCTGGCGGCGTTGTTTTGAAAATACTACGCGCTGCCCAGCCAATGAGGGTCTCAGCGGAATCTCATCCGCACAGCGGCCGGCCCACTGGGATGCTGAGTCGTCTTGAATATCTGTCCGGTCGGGTCGCATGGTCGAAATCTCCCGCTGGGGACGCGCAGGGGAGGTCGGCGAACGAATTGTCGACGACGTAGGATGGGCTTCAGAATTCAGGAAACAGCTTGGGGGCGACTGTTCCAGCGTGCCCGGCACGGGCGCGGCGCCACAAACTTTGCGTGGACGCCCGACCGGGCCCTTGCAGAGGCGGAAACGCCGGAAAATGATGTTCTTGAGGTACAGACATGAGCCTTCGCATCACCGCCACCGCCATCGCTGCGCTCCTCCTGCCCGCCTGCAACGGCGGTAACCCGATCGACGCCAGTACGAGCACCGTCCTGAGTGGGCTCGACTGCCACGACGGCCTCATCGAGGCTGCGCATGACATCGCGGCCCGCTACCCCGATGTGCGGGCCGCGAAGAGGGACGGGTCACTGTCAGGCTTCGACTACCGGGAGGCCCACTTGAACAAGGAACTCGAGGGGGCGGGCTACACCCTGGTGACGATCACGGGCATCGCCAATGTGAGGGACTGGACCGGCAACCTCAACGAACCGTCGCTGCTCTTCTTCGAAAAAACGAACGCCCCTTCGAGGGACTGGCAGCTCATCGGCTTTGGCTACCACATGGAGTGGGACGACGACGACGCCATGGGCGGGTGCGTTCGTCCGACCGCCATCTGTCAAAACCCGGACGAGTTCGAGGCGCAGTTTCTCATCCACGAGGCGGGCTACCATGTGAACGGCTTCAGGGTGGCGCGCCAACAGGACATCCGCTCTGGCCGAGGCACTCTCGACGCCGGAGGATGCACGCTCATCGACAAGAACGATGTCAAGAGCACGTGGAACGTCAAGCACGGCCGCGCCTGGACCATGCATGTCTGGCTGTCCCCAGAGACGAACCACCCCTTTGCGACGGCGGCGGACCCGTGGAACCGGGACGGCGGCGATGGCTGGCAGTTCCCCATTCCCGACAACACCTTCTTCGCCCAGACCGACTGCGGCTGCGGGACGCTGCAGCCAGAGACCCTCACCAAGGTCGCGTCCGGCATCGGCACGTCGTTCCGCCTCCTCGACACCGAACTCAACGTCATGGCGGTTCGCGACGCCGATAGCCACCTCGGCCTGCGCACCTATCCCGAGCTCGTCGGGAAGACCTCAACGGGCATTCGCATCACGGCCCTGACATGGTTTTCACTGCTCGACGACCTTGGCCTGCGGACCGATGATATCATTGAGCGCATCGTCACCATGGGGTCGACCATCAACGACGTCGCCGTCATCGACGTCACCTCGTTCGACACTGCTCTCGCCCATGTCCGCGCCCTGACGCCGGGGAGCTTCTTTTTTCTCCAGGTCGAGCGCGACGGTGTCAGAACGTTCCTGACGTTCTTCGTCGACTGACCCTGTCTGGCCCCTCCAACCACAACCCGGGCCGCAGCAGCCTCGACGGCGGGTCCACCATGGTCACCACCCTGATCCAGGTGGCATCAGTTGCATCAGTTGCAGGGGGAGATGATCTCGAGAATGGCGGCGTCCACCACCAGGGCCGGGCTGTTGTTGGCGACAATGATGGCCTGGTCGCGAGCACTGGACCGGGTGATGACGAGCTGGTCGGAATCGTTGCCCGTGAA
>CAJBHN010001267.1 GCA_903952805.1 uncultured Myxococcales bacterium
ACGAAGACGAAGACGAAGACGAAGACGATGCCCCGAAGGCAAAAGTGCGGCGGCCCAGCGGCCGACCCCTGCCGGCGTTGGACGACAGCCTCGACCGGCACCTGCAGCAGGTCGAGCCCATGGTGTTGGCCCGCCTCTTTGGCGCCCTGTTTCACACCACCAGCGATGACTTCGCAGCCGCCCTCCGCGTGGCCCGCGAGGTCATTTCCCGTGGCGATGACGAAGCCCAGCTGATGCTGGTGGCGGGCTTCGAGACGGCCAACGAGTACTACGACACCGGCCACCGCATGTGGGAACACACCGTTCAGGACCTGTTGTGTGACGACGTGCTGTCAGGCTTGTCGGGCAAGGCCCTGACCCGGCTGCTGGCGTGGTGCAGCGGCGGTCACCTCGGTGAAGACGGCATGGCGGCGCTGTTCGTGCCAGCGCTGGAGCGCAGCCAGGGCGACGATCGTGTAGCCGTCGCCGCCCGCCTCGAGACCTGGGTCCTGGAGCGAGCCGAATACGACAGCGCCGACGAGGTCGCCGCCCTGTGGAAACCCTTCGCCCGCTTGCAGGACCCTGGAGCCACAGCGGCCGTCGTCGCCGTGCAGCAGAAGCTCGCCGAGGTGCTGGCGGCCCAGAAGGCCCACAAGGATCTGGAAGGGGCCCTCAAGAGCAGCGACGTCGACACGGTGGCAGCCGCCCTGCAGCAGGTCGCCGGCTTCGACAATGGTGCGCTCAGGAAGCTCAGCAGCGGTCTCCACGACGCCAACAATCGGTTGGGGCTCAACGAGGTCTCGCTGCGCACCTTGCTGGGCCTGTGGGGAACCCTCGGTGACGAGCGGGGAACGCGCGACGCCATCGTCCTCGCCGTGCGCATCGACCCCGCCATGGCCCGTCGCCTGGTGGCAGAGCTGCCCCTCTCGCCCACAGACGTGGGGTCCTTGTTGCGGACCGCCGTCGTCGAAGAACTCCGCCGGGCTCGCAGCGCGCGCGCCGCCGTGGAACGCATGACCGAGTATCTTCGCGAGTATCCAGCGGAGAAGCCCGAACGCAAAGCAGCGCGACTGCAGCGAGAAGCGGCCGAGGCCGCACTTGAAGTCGGCTACGCCGCCATGCTCAAGACCCTGCGGGCCTGGGCCAACGAGGTCGAGGTCGTCAGCGACGACGAGGGGCAGGCCCGGGAGGTCACCGGGCTGCTGGAGGGCCTCGGCAACTACAGCATGGACAAGCTCGACCTTGCCGTCACCGCCCTCGCCGCCTGCGATGGCTACACGGCACCGTCGAGGTGGCTGGAGGGTCGCGGTCCGGGAGAGCTCGCCTCCGACATCGGCCAACTCGTCGACGACGAGGACCGCTGGCCCACGTTCTTGCTGCTGGCCCGCCATCTGCACAAGCTGGGTTTGTCGGGAAAGTCCCTCGAGCGGGTGCTGGCCCAGTTGCTGGCGGTGGCGATGCGGGCCGGCGATGACGACGTCGTGGCGGTCGTGCGGGGCCTGGTGCCAGCAACGGTGGGCTGGGACATCCTGGCCTTCAACCTCGCCTGCCACGCGGCCACCCGCGGCGACCGCGAGGGCACGCTGAAGTGGACCAAACGCTCCCTCGACCTCGGCAAGAGCCCGGCGCAGTTCGAAAACGACGACGACTTCCAGCCCTGGAAGTCAGACCCCGACTGGCTGGCCCTGCTGACTGCGTCGGCCTGAGACACGCAGGGGTCACGCTTGCCTGATCTCGGTCCGGCGTGGCCCCTCACGTATCCTCCCATTGGCTGAGGCACGCCGGACCGTCGTCAGCCGAAACCCTCATCCCCCCCCAGCGAAGTGAGTCGTCGATGGCCATCCAACGTGTTCTCCCCGGTGAAGCCAAACAGGTCCGCGCCGACACCCGCGCGATGGAGGGCGACCTCGCTGACGGCGACCGCATCCGCTTTGGTGACACGGGCAAGGGCGTCGAGGGGCTGCAGCGGACCCTGAAGGCCGCGGGTTTTTTCAAGTACCCAGACATCACCGGCTACTTCGGACCCATCACCAAAGCCGCCCTGGTGGACTTTCAAAAGTCCCAGGGGCTGCGCGGGACCGGCGTCGTCAATGACAAGACCCTGGCCGCCCTGAAGAACAACCGCCTGCAGGTGGGCGATGGCTTCGAGGTGGCGGCGTCGCGTGGCCAGGCCGGCAAGGACATCCTTGGCGTCGAGAAGAAGTTGAAGGCCGCCGGCTTCGATCCCGGCAAGGTCGACGGTGTCTTTGACCAGGGGACCCTCAAGGCTGTTCGTGGCCTGCGCAAAGCCGATGCGGCCTTGCCCGACGGTGGCGACGTCATCGACCGGAGCTTGGTGGCGAGCCTTGATCGGAAGCTGGCTGGTCGGGCGGCGCAGGGGCCGGCGACCACGACGGATGCGTCGCTGGCGAATTTCAACAAGACCGAGCCCGCCCACGACTACCGCCGCGTGCAGTTTCGCGGCGCGACCATGAATGTTCGCACCAGGGAGATGCTGCAGCGCGCCGAGCACGTCATGCGCGAGCAGCTCGGTCACAAGGACTTCCGCTTCGAGGTCACCCAGGGCAGCTATAACCACGGCGTCGGCGCCAGCGCCGGCACCCACGACGAGGGCGGCGCCCTCGACATCCGCACCCGTGGCCTGCCCAATGGCAAGATCGATGACATGGTCAAGGCGATGCGTACCGCGGGTTTTGCCGCCTGGTCCCGTGGTCGCGGCCACGACACCTTCTCGCCCCACATCCACGCCGTCGCCCTGGGAGATCGGGAGCTGTCCGGTCGGGGCAGCAGCTTTGGCGCCTTCGACCAGATCCCCGACTACAAAAACGGCAAGAACGGCCTGTCGAGCCACGCCCGCGACCCCGACCACGCCGTTGGTCGTCCCGTCCCCGACTGGGCCAAGAAGTACCTGCGCTAGTGCAGGTTGAGGTGAAAACGAACCCGTCGTTTGTCCCTTCGCCTGCTGTGCTTCTGGAGGGTCACCTCAGCCTGCGAAGGAGACCTTGCCAGCGGCGTCAACCGCGAGGCGTGTGGTCGGTCTCGTCGAGGCCGCGCTCGAGCACCTGGTCAGCCCGTCAGCCGCGGTCCTCGTGGGGGCGTCCTCAGGGTTTCACGTCGGTGGTGAGGGTGCAGGTCTGGCTGTCTTCGTCGTAGACGATGTGCGCCTGGCCGGCCTTGAGTTGAGCGACGACGCTGTCGACCTTGTCGTCGAGGGTGACGTCGGCTTCGCCGTAGTCGGTGCCCTCGCG
>CAJBHN010001268.1 GCA_903952805.1 uncultured Myxococcales bacterium
CGCTGTCACGCCGACCCAGTAGGGGTTGAAATGGGGCCTCGACACAGCCACAACCCCCATCATGGAGCCGTCCTCGTCCAGGATTCGATTTGCCGAAGCGATGTCCCCAGGTAGACGACCAGGGCTCGTCGGGTCGAGCAACAGTACACGCTCGAAATGCGTCCCGCTCGACGACTCAAAGGAGAGAAGCGCATGCTCAATCACCGGCATCATGGGCGCACTGTCGGTCGCCAACTCGGCCGGCCTCATGAACGGCACCATCGCACCGTAAGCTCGGGAAACGTCGGCAATCTCGGCGGAATCCGTTGAGACGATGACATCCGTCAGGCCAGCGAGGTGCGCGCATCGAATAGAGTGCGCGAGCAGGGGGAGTCCCGCCAGCGGCCGGATGTTCTTGCCCGGGAGCCCCTTGGAGCCTGCCCGGGCGGGGATTACCGTCAGTACAGACACGGGTTTCCCTTCGCGTGCGCCGCGCCGGAGGCCCGGGCATCGTCGACGATCCTCAGTGCGTGTAGCCCATCAATCGCAGTGGCCAAGACACCGTGGGACTCGCCGCGCAGCACTCCGAGCCACGCGCGGGCCTGTGCGACGTACATCTCAGAGGGGTCGCCCCAAGATTGGCTCTCGACAACACGGCCGCTGGTATCGAGGTGCCGTGCTGTGCGGCAAATGGCATCCCACTCAAGACACCCATGCCGCCCGAAGACGCGGAGGCGTCGCGACTCTGGCTGCCGGGCGAAGCTCAAGCGAATCGTCCCGCGCACGCCACCATGGTCAGTGACGAGGGTGGCACTCTCGTCCACGCCAGGATGAAGATCCAGCACCTGCGGTCCATCGACGACCGCAGCGGCACATCGGCCTGGTCCGACGAGGTGATTGAGGAGATCGATCTCGTGGGAGAGGTCGCGCAACACGCCGCCTTCCTCGGGCGATGCCGAATAGATGGTCCTGTAGTCGCGATCGGGTCGCCACGCCGGGAGCCAAGAAAAACACTCCGCATCGACTGCTTCGATCGAGCCCAGTGAGGCGAGACGATCTGCAACGAATCGAATGCCGGGGTTGAACCTGAGGCAGTAGCCAACGTGAACACTCTGTCCGGCCCGCGCCGCATCCTCCAGCAGCCGCTCGCCATCGTACGCATTCAGAGCCAAAGGCTTTTCCACCAGCACCGGCACAGTCACCGCCGTCGCAGACACTCGATGGGCAGCCGTGCGGGTGCAGACAACGACGCCGTCCAATCGAGGGAGTTCGGCAGTGGGCGAGGCGGCGATGAACCCCGCGGCTTCGAGTTCGGCGACCCGCTCGGGCCGTTCTGGGATGACAATGACGTGGGCGCCAAGTGAACGCAGCACCCGGGCGTGGCGCATCCCGATGGCGCCACTGCCGCGAATAGCCAGGGTTGGCGTCTCACCGGCGGTCATGACGCCTTTCCAGCAGCATCGTGCATGTCGAACTGGAAATGGGTGCTGCGAACGGACAGTTCATCGAAGGTGCCACCGTCCACCAAGCGGCCGCACTCAAGGACATAAATCTTGTCGAAATCTCTCGTCGTTGTCAGGCGGTGGGCAATCGAGACGACGCTTGTTGCGCTGAGGGCCTCGCGCAGCGCATCAAAAAACGCTGCTTCCGTGTGGTTGTCGAGCGCGCTCGTCGCTTCGTCCAACACCAGGAACTTGGGCCGACGGTACAGCGCACGGGCAATGCCAATGCGCTGGCGCTGGCCACCGCTGAGCCTCACGCCCCGTTCGCCAATCGCGGTCTCGTATCCGTTCGGCAGTTCGGTGGTGATGAAGTCGTGAATCTGCGCAATCCGGGCGGCCCATTCGAGCTGGGCCATGTCAATCACGTCAGGGGAAACGCCAAAGCAGATGTTCGCTGAAATAGTGCCGTCGACCAGAAAGATCTGCTGTGGCACGTACGCGACGCCTGCTTGCCACCGGCTGATCGAATCCCGGGTCAATGGCA
>CAJBHN010001269.1 GCA_903952805.1 uncultured Myxococcales bacterium
GGTCGCGAAGTCTTTTTGACCACCGGCGTCGCCTTCTTTCACGACGGCCCGGGCAAAAACGTCGAGGTCGACGGCGTCGACAGCGGCAGGTCCGTGCTTGGCGGCGCCATCGGACGTCGTGCGGTGCTTGGGTCCCGGGCCTTGTTCCGCTGTGGTTTGGCCTTGCCGGCCGGAGCCCTCGTCGTCGCTCGTCCCGAGGAGGCGGTGGGCAAGCTGGATGACGCGAGCCTAGCCCGGGCGGCCATGCGCTTGGGAAACCGGGCCGACGACGTGTGAGGACGACGGCGCCGGCCGACCGGTCGGTGCGATGGGCCGTCGGATGAATGCCGACGGCATGCTATAGCGCCGCCATGAAGACCGGGGCCGTGGCCAGCGACGACGATCTGCTTATTGCCAGGGCTGGGGTGACGCTGCCATCGCACACCAAAGTCACGCCCATGTTGCGGCAATGGCTGCAAGCGAAAGCCAAGGCCAAAGACGCCATCTTGTTGTTTCGGATGGGGGATTTCTACGAGCTGTTTGGCGACGACGCCAAGCTCGCGGGCTCTGTGCTCGATCTCGCCGTGACCACCCGCGACCGTGACAAGGGCGACGATGCCATGCCGATGGCAGGATTCCCGCATCCAGCGGCGCCTGCCTACATCGCTCGACTGATTGCCGCCGGCATGAAGGTCGCTGTGTGCGACCAGCTGGAAGACCCGGCCATGGCCAAGGGCATCGTCAAGCGTGACGTGACCCGCCTCGTGACACCGGGGATGGTGATCGACGAGGAGAGCCTCGACGCGGCCAGCAACAACTTCCTGGTTGGCCTCGTCGACGTCGGTGGCCACGACGACAGACATCGTTTCGGCTTGTGCGCGCTGGACGTGTCGACCGGGGAGCTGCTGTGCACCACGGCAGGCAGCGAAGGTGCCGTCATCGACGAAGTGCTGCGCCTGGCCCCGCGTGAAGTGGTGTTGGACGAGGCCCTTGGGGCCCACCTGGTGGAGCGCCTCACCGAGGTGCGTCCGGGCGTGCCTGCTCGGCGGGTCGAGCGCCGTCCGGCGCCTGGTCGCCATCGGCTCGTCGATGGGCTGGGCTCGCCCGATGCGTGGTTGACCGAGCCGGCGCACAAAGCGGCGTTGCTGGCAGCCGAGTTGTGCCTGCAGTACGCCGAAGAGACCGGTCAGGGGCGACTGCCCTCCCATCTGCGCTCGCCGGTGGCATTTTCCCTCGACGAGCGCCTGCTGCTGGACGCCACCACCCGCAGCCATCTGGCCTTGAGTGGTCCAGCTGGCGACACCCGGCGGACGGGGACCCTGCTGTGGCATCTGGATCGCACCAAGACGGCGGCGGGTGGTCGGCGCCTGCTCCGTCGGCTGTTGGAGCCCAGCTGCAACCTCGCAGAGATTGAAGCGCGCCTTGATCGGTTGGCGGTCCTGGTCGAGGACCCGGCGCTGCGGGCCCAGCTGTCGTCGTTGTTGACGTCGATGGCTGATGTGGAGCGCTTGGTGGCACGGGTTGCCAGCGGTCGCGCCGGGCCACGGGAACTGTGGCGCTTGGGGAGGGCGGTGGCGCGCTTGCCCGGTCTTGCCGGTGCGCTTGTGGGACACGATCCGTGGGCCGACATCGTGGTGGGCCTGGGTGCCGACGTGGAGGCCTGCGTCGTGGTCGCCGACGCCATTGCTGCGGCCATCATCGATGACGCGCCCATCGTCATCGGCGACGACCGCGCATTTCGCGAAGGCTACGATGCCGACCTCGACGCCTTGTGGTTGTTGACGACGGGTGGCCAAGGCCAGATCGCCGCCCTTGAGGCCCGCGAACGGGAAGAGACCGGCATTGCGAGCCTGAAGGTCCGCTTCAACAGCGTCTTTGGCTACTACATCGAGGTCACCAAGGCCCACCACAGCAAGGTGCCGGCCCGCTACACCCGCAAGCAGACCGTCGCCAACGGCGAGCGCTATGTGACGACGGAGCTTGCCCTGTTGCAGGAGCACGTCGAGGGTGCCGACGCCCGACGACGACGACGAGAAGGTGACCTCTACGCGACATTGCTGGCGTTGATTCAGGGCTACGCGCCTTCCCTGGTGGCGCTGGCGTCATTCGCCGCCGACGTCGACGCCACCTTGTCCCTGGCCGAGGTCGCGGTCGCCGATCGACAGGTGAGGCCAGTGCTGTTGCCCGCCAGTGCGCGGCGGATGGTGGCTGAGGAACTGCGTCATCCGGTGGTGGAGCGCTGGTGCGCCGAGCGCGGCGAGGCTTTTGTGCCGTCGTCGCTGGTGTTGGATGCTGAACGCCAGGTGTTGGTCATCACCGGACCCAATATGGCGGGCAAGTCCACCGTCATGCGTCAGGTGGCGCTGGCCCAGTTGCTGGCCCAGGACGGTGCCTTCGTGTCGGCGTCGTCGGTCGAACTCTCGTTGTGCGACCGTATTTTTACGCGGGTCGGTGCCGACGACGACGCTGTCTCTGGTCGATCGACCTTCATGGTGGAGATGACCGAGACGAGCCACATCTTGCGGGGGGCTTCGCCCTTCAGCCTCGTGCTGCTGGACGAGATTGGCCGAGGAACCTCCACGTTTGATGGCCTGGCCATTGCGTGGGCCGTCGCCGAGCACCTGCACGACCGCGTGGGGGCCCGCACCCTGTTCGCGACGCACTATCACGAGTTGACGGCACTCGAGGGGACCTTGTCGCGGCTCAAGAACGTCCACGTGGTCGTCAAAGAGTGGGGTGACGAGATCATCTTTGTTCGCACGCTCAAAGATGGCGCTGCCGGCCGCAGCTTTGGCATCCAGGTGGCACGCTTGGCGGGACTGCCCGCCGAGGTCGTTACTCGAGCCCGTGACGTGCTGCAGCACCTCGAAGGTGAGCCGTCGTCGTCGTCGTCGTCGTCGTCGTCGTCGTCGTCGTCGTCAAAGCTGAACCCCCACAAGCCAAGGCGAGGAGCGATGCCCACAGCAGGCACGCCGCAAAAGACCTTGTTCGCGCCGTTGCCTGCCATCGACGCCACCGCTGGTGTCGAGGTCGATGCCCTCGTTGAGCGTCTGGCGGTCATCGACATCAACCGGCTCACGCCGCTGGAGGGCTTGACCTTGTTGGCCGACATGGTGGAGCAGGCGCGTCGTCGTCGGCGATAGCCCAGGTTGTGTTGGTGGCGTCGTCGCTGCCCGAGGCAGGACGCATCACGACTGCGCTTCGCACGAGCCGTCACATCGCGCGCAGCGAGGAAACGGCACCAACGAGCTCTGGGTGGCCGTCAGACGATTCCCCGGCGCTGAAAGCTGCGGAGGTGTTCGGCCACCGCCGCGGCTGATTGGGGTCGGTCGGCGGCATTCTTGCTCAAGAGTTGCAGGATGAAGGTTTCGACCTCGACCGGGCAGCCGCTGTTGATCTGACGAGGTGGGACCGGTGCTTGCTGCACGTGCATCAGCAGCAGGGGAACAAACTCAGGATGGCGAAACGGCAACTGCCCTGTGGCGAGCGCGTAGAGGATGATCCCGATTGAATACAGGTCCGCCGCCGGGGTCACCTGCATATGGCCATGGGCCTGCTCGGGCGCCATGTATTCGGGAGTGCCCACCACCATGCCTGCCAACGTCAACCCCTGATTGCGCAGCTGTTTGGCAATGCCGAAGTCCATCACCTTGACGACGTTTGTGTTGGTCACAAACAGATTCTCGGGCTTGATGTCCCGATGCACGACGCCGACAGCATGGGCGACGTCGAGACCGTCGCAGGCTTGCGCCAACACGGTGCAGCCGTCGCGGAGTGAAATGCCTCGCGTCATCTTGGCGTGCAGGTCTTCGCCGAGCAGCAGTTCCATCGTCAGGAAGCGGGCACCCAATGCATGGCCGAGGTCGTAGACGCGGATGATGTTGTCGTGCAGCAACTGGCGCGCGAGCTTGATTTCCTGCTTGAAGCGCTCAATGGCTTCTTCGTTGGTGGGCTGCGTGAACAGCTTGAGAGCGAGGGTCTCGCGCAGTTCAAGGTCTTCGGCTTTGTAGAC
>CAJBHN010001270.1 GCA_903952805.1 uncultured Myxococcales bacterium
AGGTGATCCATGGCCCGCGTTACCGTCGAAGACTGCCTCAAAGAGCTCAACAACCGCTTCGCGCTGGTGCTGCTCGCCACCGGTCGTACCCGCCAACTGATGAAGGGCAGCCGGTCCCTGGTCGACAACCAGAAGAACAAAGAGCCCGTCATCGCCCTGCGTGAAATCGCCGATGGCAAGGTCAAGTTTGACCGTCCCGTCAACAGCGTGCTCGCCCGCCGCCTGTCTGAGCTGCAGTCGGAGTACGAAGCCGCCCACGGCATGCCCGTCTGAGCAACGACCCTCGTCGAGCACCAGCAAACGACCGCCCCGGGATTCCGCGGCGGTCGTTTTGTTTTCACCCCGGGCGCCGTCACGGCATCGGTCAGGGCCCGGCGAGTACGATCTCCTCGGGGATGCACATGAACTGGCCGTTCCACGCCGCCTGCATCGCCTCGGCGTCGACGGACTCGCACACCAGGCCCTCGCGGCAGGCGAAGCCCTCGGCGCAGCGGTCGAAGCAGACGCCATTGGCGGCGCGGCTGGGGCCACCGTCTTCGAAACTCGGCAGGTCGTCGACGTACTCACCGAGGGGATCAAACAGGGGCAGCACGTCATAGCCGTAGGTGAGCCCCGGCTGGCAGAGGTCCTGCTGGTTGGCGCAGGTCCCGGTGAGCCCGGTCCGGTTGTTCACAAAGCAGCGGCGGGCGCAGTAGCCGACGCCATCGGCGGGGCGGAAGCCGCGGGCATCTTGTTGGATGCAGACCGATTCCACGACGCAGTCGGCCGAGCTGTTGCAGGGGTCGCCGTCGAGGCCGCTGCCCGTACCCTGGCGTGCGGTGCACAAGCCGCTGCCGGCGTTGCAGATGCGGCCGCCGGTGGCGTCGAGGGCGTCGACCTGGCTGGAAAAGTTAACACCGGCGGCGTCGATGGGGGCGAAGCCGGTGCGGGCGCAGTCGGGGAAGTCGACCTCGCAGGGCCGCACGCAATAGCCGAGGGTGCCCGCTGGTTGGGCCGGAAGGACCTCGCCGTTGGTGCTCGTGTAGCCCGACTCGTCGAAGTAGCGGGCGTCGCAGACCTGGCCGCTGTTGCATTCGGCGCTGACCTCACAGGGCTTGATGCAGGTCAAGGCGATGCCGCCGGGGAACGAGGAGCTGAAGCCCTTGAGCACCGTGCCCAGCGGACACAGCGGGATCTGCTCGAGGGTGCCGACGAGAGAGCAGAAGCCGGTGTCGGTGCCGTCGTCGTTGTAGCTGGTGAAGTGGTCTTCGAGGACCGGCAGCAACATGCCGAGCGTGTTGTCGTCGCCATTGGGCGGGAATCCCGCGAGGGCATTTGCCCGGACCGAGCGCGGAACGAAGACGCACTCCAGGCCACCGCGACATTGGTTGGTGGGGTTCGCGCTGCTTTGGGGATCAAACGTGCAGGGGACGCCGATGTCGTCGGCGCTGATGCCTTCTTCAATGGCGCCGGCGTCGGGCGTGTCGGGGTCGAAGCGCCCCGGCGGTGGACAGCCGGTCGTCCACGCCATCGCCATCGCCATCGCCATCGCCATCGCCCAGACCTTGTGCACACGCATGCCTTCAGTTTCGACAAAGTCGCCGCCGTTGGCCACTGGTGAGATCAGCACGTCGTCAACGACGGCAACGCCACGGGTGCGACATCTGCATACATGCCACCGCCAACCCTCAGGTGCCGATGCTGGTGATGGTCAGCAGGGGATCAGACGCCGTCTCTCGGGCGCCAAGGTCGACGTCGGCGTC
>CAJBHN010001271.1 GCA_903952805.1 uncultured Myxococcales bacterium
CACCAGCAGCTTGTTGCTCGGCGCCTTGGACGCGCCGTCGACAGCCTCGCGGCGCTTCGCGGAGGGCGGCGGCGCGCCGTCGGCGGCGACGCGGCTCGAGAGCTTGAGCTGAAGCAGGTGCTCGTCGAGCCTCGCGCCACCCATCCGGCGCAGAGCGGCCGCCGCGTCGCCCGCGTTGGCGAACTCGACGAAGGCGCCGTCGTGCCGTCACGCACCTCACTGGAACTGCTGGCCCGCCTGACCCCCGACCTGGCCACCGTGGTGCGCCCCGCTCTCGACGGCTTCGACAGCGCGTTTTACGGCGGTCATCCCACCTCGCCGCAGGCCCGGGCCCTGTTGGCCGCCGTCGACCACGCCCATGCGACCCTGAAAGCGGGGCGGCCGTCGTCGTCGGCACCGTCGTCGGCACCGTCGTCGGCAGCATCGTCATCGACGCTGCGGAGCTCCCCATGAGCAGCACCGTGCCGGCGCCGATCAAAGCATTGCTGGCGGCCGCGCTGCTGCTCTTTGTCGGCGCGGCGCTGCTGCAGTACGCCAGCCCCGCCGGCCGCAGCGACCCCATCGCCTCGATCCGAAACGGTGGTCCCCGGGGCTTGCTGCTGCTGGACCTGGCGCTGACCAGGCTCGGACGACCGCCGCTGCGGGTCGACGGCGACGCGGCGCTGCTGCAGGCCATCACCGACGACGGCGACGGTGTCGACAGCATGCTGATCGTGGTGCCACCTCCCGAGCAGACCGCGTTTTCCGCCGCCGAGGCCGCAGCCCTCGTCGACGTCGCGCGCCGCGGCGCCCGCCTGCTGGTGCTGTGCGACCCCGACCAAGACCGCCAAAAGCGTCTCCGTCCCCTGCTGAAGGAACTCGGCGTCGCCTGCACCACGATCGATGATGACGGCGCCCCGGGGCTGCCCGCTCGTCTCGCCACCAGTGCTCCCCCGGGGCTGACGCTGCTGGTCCGCGACGGCGGCCGGGTGACCATCAGCGACGAGGCCATCGGCGTGCTGCCGCTGACGACGACCCAGGACAAGATCGGTGTCGGCGGCGCCATCGTCGGCGTTGGCCGCGGCGACATCGTCGTGCTGGGTTCGGTCAGCAGCGTCGCCAACGACGGCCTCGCCCAAGCCGACAACCTGGCGGTGCTGCGATTCCTGCTGGGATCGCGATACCGCGTCGTCGTCGACGAGCGCCACCATGTGACCCGTGGTGCCGCCGCCATCGCCCGCGCCGTCTTGCAGGGGCCGGGACCGCTGACGGCCCTGGTGTGCGCGCTGCTGTTGGCGCCGTTGGCGATGCTGTCGTTGTCGCCACGGCGCGGCGAACTGGTCCACGACGACGACAGCCCCGACGTGCCCGCTGCCGAAGCCCGCGTTCGCGGCCTGGCGGCCCTGCTGGCGAGCGCCGGCGCTCCCCCCTCTTCCCCCGACCCGGACCGCAGCAGCGGCGGAGTGCCTCCATGACGACGACGACAGCGACGACGACAGCGACGACGACAGCGACGACGACGACGACGACGACGACAGCCGGGCAGCCCCTGTCACAGGAAACGGTCGACGGCGCCGCCGCCGAGATCCAGCGCCTGCTCGA
>CAJBHN010001272.1 GCA_903952805.1 uncultured Myxococcales bacterium
CTCCCGTCGCTGTGGCCGCCGACGACATCGGCCTCGCTCCCGTCGACGTGGCCGCCGACGACATCGGCCTCGCTCCCGTCGACGTGGCCGCCGACGACATCGGCCTCGCTCCCGTCGACGTGGCCGCCGAACACAGCGACGTCGCCCCCATCGCCGTGGCCGCCGACGACATCGGCCTCGCCCCGATCGACGTCGTCGCCGAACACAGCGACGTCGCCCCCATCGCCGTGGCCGCCGACGACATCGGCCTTTCCCCCATCGACGTGGCCGCCGTGGTCGACGAGGGGCGTTGCTCCCGATGTGCAAACGCGCGACTGATGTCTGCCCGCTTCTGTCCGTTCTGCGGTCTTTCATTTCAGGCGCCGACTGTGACGCCCTCAAGAACTGAACTGCCACCGCTGGCGGAGCAGTGGGCGGATGCGGCCGAGAGACCCATTCCACGTCATGAAAGCGACAGTCGACATTCGGTCGGCTGGGTCCCGTCCTCTCGCGAGCTTGGTATGGTTTCCGAAGCAGCGGCCCGGGTCCCGGAGCCAATCTCGGTGTACGCCCCTGCAGGAGCGCCGGTAGCTCCTCTGCCGCGGATACCTATCCGGCCGACGCATTGGTCGTGGGCGCAATGAACCCGTGTCCCTGCGGCATGCTCGGTCATCCGCGCTTGCGCTGCCGATGCAGCCCGGCCGATGTGGAGCGCTACCGGGCGAGGATTTCCACGGTCCTCGCCATCTTCGACATGCACGTCGACGTCCCGGCGGTGGACCTCGCTGCCATGGGAAACGCTCTTCCGGGGGAGTCCTCCTCCGCCATCGGGCACCGGGTTGCCCTGGCCCGCCACCGCCAGGTCCTTCGCCAAGGCTGCATCAACAGCCACCTCACGACGGAACAGCTTTGCGAGCATGTCGCTCTCACCGCCGACGGGGCCGAACTGCTTGAGAGCGCAGTGGAACGCCTGGGCCTCACGGCCCGGGTGACAACGCAGGTCATGAAGGTCGCTCGAACCATCGCCGACCTGGCCGAGCAGGACGCCGTCGCCGCCGACCACATCGCCACCGCCCTCCAGCTTCGAGCCCGATGAAGCATCATTGCAACGCCACGACTGGTCTGATATTGTATTCGCGAATAGCGAATACCGGAAGGGCCACCATGCTCAAGTCCCAAGACCTGGTCGTTGCCGCAGCCATCGGCGCCCACGGGCCTCGTCCCTACGAGGCGTTGGCGAACAACGTCGGCTTGAGCGTCGCTGAGGCCCACGCGGCGACCCAGCGCCTGCAACGGGCTGGCCTCGTCTCCGCCGACCGGCACCTGAACGTCCCCCAGCTCCTCGAACTGGTGACGCACGGCTTTCGCTACGTGTGGCCACTGGAGACGGGAGGCGTGGTGCAGGGGCTGCCCACGGCTGGTTCAGCACCCATGCTGCACGACGACGACGACTTCCCCGACCCGCCGAGCTTGCCGTTTGTGTGGGAGTGCGACGGTCACCCTGATGCCGTCTCGGGGATTGCCGTCCGCCCGCTGTACGCCTCGGTGCCGCTGGCTGCAGCCAAGGATGC
>CAJBHN010001273.1 GCA_903952805.1 uncultured Myxococcales bacterium
AAACGACGGGTTCGTTTTCATCTCAGCCTGATAGACACTGCTCCTCAAGTCGGCGCCGACGACACCATCGTGCGCGGGAGGACCATGGGCATCTTCATCGACGACGACGTCAAAGCCAGGGTGGCGCGACTGCAGGTTCCCTTCAACGCCCATGGCTATGACAAATACGGCACCAGCCGGAACCACCTTGAGCTGTTCTTCTCACTGCTGGCGCCGTTGTATCGCTCCTATTTCAAGGTCGACGTCAGCGGCAGCCAGTTTGTCCCTGTCACCGGCCGCGGCATGCTCGTGGGCAACCACTCGGGCGGCTATGCCATCGATGGCTTGATGACGGTGGCGGCTGCGTTTTTTGAATTGGAGCCGCCGCGGCTGGCCCAGGGCATGGCGGAGAAGTTTCTGTCGGCGTTACCCGTGTCGTCGTCGTGGTCGCAGAAGTTGGGGCATCTCCCCGGCCTGCCAGAAAACGCCGAGCGGCTCCTGCGCGATGACCGCTTGCTCATGGTCTTCCCCGAGGGCGCTCGCGGCACAGCCAAACTCTACAAAGACCGTTGGTCCCTCGTGAACTTCGGCACGGGCTTCGTGCGCCTGGCGCTCAAGACCAAGACGCCCATCATCCCCATGGCCTTCATCGGTGGTGGCGATGTGCTGCCAACGGTGAAGAACATGTATGGCCTCGGACGCATGGTCGGTGTGCCCTACATTCCGCTGACGCCGTGGGGCCTGGCTCTGCCCATTCCGCGCCCGTGCAGCATCCACTTCGGTCCACCGTTGATCTTTGACGGCACAGGCACAGAGGACGACGAAACGATCGAAGGCCTCGTCGCCGAAGTGAAAGCCACCATCGCCAGCCTGATGGCCGAGGCCCGTCCCGCGCATGAGCGGCGCGTCCGCCCCCTGCCCTTCATCGGCGGGAGCGCGGCATGAGGCTCCTCGTCACCGGCATTTCCTCCAACCTTGGGCGACTGGTGGCCTCCCTGGCCCTGCAGCAGGGACACACCGTCATCGGCATCGACCGCCGTCCCTGGCCCGACGCCCCACGCGCCATCGAGATGCACGCGGTCGACCTGCAGAAGCGGGCCGCCGAAGACGTCTTTCGCACCCGCCGCCCCGACGCGGTCGTCCACCTCGCCACCGTCAGCCACACCAGCGACGACGCCGACGACCGCCACCGGATCAATCTGGGCGGGACCCGGGCCGCCTTCGACTACAGCGACCGCTACGGCGTCGGCGCCTGCGTCTTCGTCGGTCGGCATACATTTTATGGCGCCGCACCAGACACACCACTATACCACATAGAAACCGACCCACCGCTGGCCGTCGCCACGTTTCCTGAGCTGGCCGACCTCGTGGCGGCCGATCTGTTCGCCGCCTCGGCCCTGTGGCGGGTGCCGCGCATGCGCACCGTCATTCTGCGCATGTGCTATACGATTGGTCCATCACGCAAGGGCACCCTCGCCCACTACCTGCGCGGACCGCGGGTGCCGATGGTGCTCGGCTTTGATCCCCTCTACCAGCTGATGCACGAAGAAGACGCCGCCCGCGCCATTGTCTTGACCGCCCACAACGCGGCCGAGCGGGAGCTGCGAGGTGTCTTCAACGTCGCGGGTCCGCCGCCGATGCCGCTGTCGTCGGTGATTCGAGTGGCGGGACGCCGGGCCCTGCCCCTGCCCGAACCGCTGTTGCCCCGACTCTTTGGGCATTTTGGCCTGCCCCGGTTGCCGTCCCAGTCCATCGAGCACCTGAAACACAGCGTCGTCGTCGACGACACTGCCTTCCGCGAGGCGACCGGGTTCGACCACACCTGGGACGAAGGAGAGGCCCTGCGATCGTTCCGTTTCGCTTGACTCGGTGACCTGACGACCTGAGCCCCTGATGGCATCATGGCGGTGATGAACGACTCCACTGACGCAACGCCGTCGCTGCCGACGGCCCTCCCACACCTTGACTTGCGGACCACCGGCGTTGGCCCACGCCGCATCGAGCACGTCGTGGTGCGCACCAGTGCGCTGCACAGTGGCATCCACACTCACACCTGCCCACAATGTGGGATGAACCCGACGACGGCGCGCGTCAAACGAAGCTTCCAGTACGTCCCTCCCTGGGTCTACGTCGGGCTGCTGCTCAATGTGCTGGTGCTGATGGTGCTGTATTTCAGTGGCCGCCGCGTCGTGAAAGCCGAACTCGGCTTATGCACCGAATGCGACCAGGCTGACCGTCGCGGACGCACGCTGCAGAGCATGAGCGTGTTGGGTGTGCTGTGCTTCCCGATGCTGTTTGGGTTCGGGCTGGGTGCCGTTGGCGGCGTCGAGATGGGCCTGCTTGGCGCCGCGGCCGGCATCGTCAGCGGCATCGCCGGCATGGTCGCTGCGCATCGGGCCACGCGCTTCGACGTCATTCGCTGCGTTGGTGTCGACAAGCAGCTCGGCACCACCACCCTCA
>CAJBHN010001274.1 GCA_903952805.1 uncultured Myxococcales bacterium
GGCGGCGTCGGCGTCGGCGTGCGCGCGTTGGCGAGGGACTTGTCGATGGCCTTCAGCGTGAAGACGTCGACAACACCGGTGGCGGGCAGACCCACTTGCTGCTGGAAGCGTTTGACGACGCCTTCGCTGCCGGGACCAAACATGCCGCGGTTCACGTTGTTGGCGCCGAGGTTGATCCGCAGCAGCGACGGCTGACCCGTCACGCGCTCGGCAGCGGCCGCGATAACGTTGAGCGCGTCTTGCACCGAGCCCATGCCGAGCTGACGCACGCCGTCACGGCGCTGCATGGTGGCCGCCCCCGCCAACACCGCTGACAGCTCAGGAACCGCCGCCAGCGTCTTGGTGCCAAGGGCGCTCTCGACGCCGACCTGCTGGCTGAAGCGCAACGACAACGCGGAATAGACCGGCTTGACCGAGGGCGCATCGAGGTCGACGCCGCTCGTCGCCGTGGCGCCGACCTCGAGGGCCAGCAGCTTTTTGTACAGCGACGACAGCTCGGGCGCGCCGGCGATCTCGCCATTGTTGTCAACGTCGGCCGCGGCCACGCCGGCTTGCGACAACGCGGGGTCGGCACGCAGCTCACTGGTGCTCAAGCGCTGAAAGGCGTGGCGGGCAACGAAGTCGACTTCTTTGACTCGGGTCATGCCGCAGTGGAGCACGCCCGCCGCCAGATCGGAATCCTCAGCGGTCAGCCGTTGGTGCCGCGTCGATGTCACGATGAGGGCAATCCGCCCTTGCTGACGATCCTCATCGTCACAAGCCAGAGGCCATGCTGCTCGCCGAAGTGATTGGCCACGACGTCTGGCGCCGCGCCGGCGACGACGGCTGCGACGTCAACACCGACTTCCGGCCCCTCGGTTTGATATGTTGTGCAGGTGAACATTGCTTGCACAACACCGGTGCCCGTGCGATGAAGGGCCCCAGGAGGCCGCGATGCCGTACGTCCGAGCCAAGGGGAACCAGATTTGCATCGTCCACGGAGAGCGCGACCCGACGACGAAACAGGTGCAGCAGCGCGTGCTGTTCACGCTCTACTCAAAAGCCGAAGCCATCGCGGCGCTCGGCGGCGCGCGCGACCAGTTCCGACGTGTCGTCGAATCCGAGCACCAGGATGTGAAGATCGACTGGAAAAAGATCGACGTGGGCATCAACGAGCAGATGGGCGTGCTGCCGGACCTCTACGCCTACCGAGACCAGGCGGAGACGGGATTCCGCGATGCCCTCGTCGGCTTCGCGAAGGAGCTGCTCGTCGCTGACCCGCAGAATCTCGTGACGTCGGCGCGGCTGCTTCAGGCGCACCACCACGAGCTTGAGTACCTGCGCGAGCTCATCGACTGGCGCTTGAAGCTCCGTGACCAAGACGAGAGCGCATGGAACAAGGACAACCCGTTCTTTTGGCGCGCGTCATTACAGCGGCGCGAGGTGCCCACCGATTGCTGGGAGCAACTCGGCGCGCTGTACGGCAAAGGCGAGCACGAGAAGTGCGGGGCCCTCGCGCAGTTGCTCATCGACGCC